>JANLUN010000319.1:0-6637 GCA_031363505.1 Planctomycetota bacterium
ACGACGATCGTGGGCTCGCGTTGGAGACGTTCGACATCGAGCGCTTCTTCGAAGAGCTGCCGCGCATCGCGAGCGCGGAGCGCGCCGGAATCCAGCGACTCGAGACCATGGATGCTGGGCTCGAAGCCGTGTTCGACTATCTCGTGACTTGAACCGATGACGTTGATCCGCACATCACTGCTCCTCTTCCGCACGCACTTCGCGCGCAGCCTGACCGGCCGACGAGGATGGATCATGCTGTGCCTCGCGTTCTTGCCGGTCGCGATCGCATTCGTCGTGTCACGATTCGCGACGCGGACGAGCCCCGCCGAAATCGTGACGCACCTCGGCTGGATGCTCTCCCTCCAAGTGATCGTTCCCATTCTCTCCCTGATCGGAGGATCCGCCGTCGTCGCCGAGGAGATCGAAGACCGCACGGTCACGTACCTTTTCTCGCGGCCGATTCCGCGCGCGTCCGTCTTGTTCGGACGCTGGATGGCGACGGCGGCGTTTCTCGTCCTGCTGCTCGCCGGCTCCACCGCGCTTCTGTGTCTCGTCGCGTCGGGCGCGAAAGGTCCGGGTCCCCCACTCGCCGAGGGCATCGCCGCTCCTCTCCTCTTCGCGGTCGTCGCCGGGGGTCTCGTCTACTCGGCGCTCTTCGCAACGCTCGGCGTGTTCGTCAAGCACCCGATGCTCGTCGGACTGGCGTACGCCTTCGCGATCGAGGCGCTCTTCGCCAATCTGCCGGGTAGCACCCAGTCGCTGTCGATCCAGCACTACTTGCGGAGCTTGGTCGCGTCCGGCGGTAGCGGTTCCTGGAAGCGCGTCGAAGGCTTTTCGACCTTCGGCTACGCGACTTCGTCGGTCGCGGTCACGACGCTGGCCGCCGTACTCGTCGTCGCACTCGCGCTCGGCGCCTGGCGAATCAATCGGCGCGAGTACGTGTTGACGTCGTAGGCGGTGCGGCGCCGCTTGGCTCGGCCGCCGTGGGCGCGCGGCGCCGATAGTGATGGCGTTGAACGACGCGCTCGTGACCGTTGCCATCGCTCGCGAGCTGATCGAGCGCGAAGTGATCCTTCGAAATCAGCCGCAGCACACTTACGGCGCGGATCCCCGCTCCCGTCTCGGGGTCGAGCTGCTCGAGCGTGAAGCGCAGGCCGTCGCGCTCGGGATCCCCGCGACCGAGCGCGACCTGCATGCCCGTCGCGAGGTTCGAGATCATCAAGAGCTCGTACTCTTTGCTGCGTACGTCGAACCCGAGGTACCCGGTCGTCGTGCGCGGCGCGCCTGCGATCGAAAGCGTGGCGGTCCACTGCAAGAACCGTCCGTCGAGCTTCCATTCGAGCTCGCCCTCGCCGCGCGCGAGCTCCGTCTCCGCCGCCTGTTCATCGACGGCGACCATCGTCACGTTCCACGCTCCACATAGAACCGACAGCCGGTGGTGCTCGGCGCCGGGCCGCGACGCGCGTTCGAGCGCGAGCGTCTGCTCCTCCAGAGACGGTGGCGCGGGCGGCGCCACGCTCTGCGGCCGACTCGGTTCAGGCGCTACACAGGACGACGCGGTCCAGTACAGCAACCAGGAGAGTCCGATCGATGGGCGCGCGCGCATGCGGACCGGAGTGTAGGAGCCGCCGGCGCCTGCCGCACTCGTCTCTTGGTCGCGATGACCGCGCGGGTGGACAACCTGTCCCTCGCGCGCGGACCTTGCGTTCCATCCGTGCGCGCCGTTCTCGTCGCGATGGCGTGGAACAGGTTTCGCTCAGGCGGGCGCAGATCCGCCGCCAGGAAGCGGCGGGCTGCATAGAAGGAACTCAGGACCATGAATGCCAAGCTCTCGATCGCAGCGCTTTCCCTCGGCTTCCTCGCCGCCTTTTCACCCGCGGCCTCCGCGAGTGAATTCGGACTCTCGCTCGGCAAGAAGTCGAAGCACGGCTCCATTTCGTTCTCCTACTCGACCGGCGGACCGGCGTTCGGCCACGCGTCCACGGGCTGCGCGCCCGTGTACTCGGACTGCGGTCCGAAGCAGGCTTGGGTCCAGGGTCACTACGAGAACATTCCGCAGAAGGTCTGGATCGCGGGCGAACAACGCACCGTGTGGATCGAGGCGCAATTCGCAACTCGATTCGACAGCTGCGGCCGGCCGGTGCGCGTGTGCGTTGCACCCGGACACTGGAAGACGATCTTCGTTCCCGGCCACTTCGAGACGCGCACGTGCAAGGCCTTCGTGCCGGGCGCGTGGGTCTCGCTGGGGAGCTAGCGGAACCTAGGAGGAGAGACCGAGCGCGGTAGCGAGCGCTGCCACCCCTGTCGCGACGACGCGGCGGGGGTGGTTTGCTTTCGGCGAGGATCAGCGCAACGGAGCGAAAAGACTCGAGCTGAACTGCGCGCGCGAATCGAACCACGTCCGCTCGACGTACATGCCACCCGCACGCGCCAAGCCCTCGATCTCGACCGGCGAATACTTGTACGAGTCCTCGGTGTGGATGCGCTCCCCGGCGACGAAGGGGATCGAGCGAGAGAGAGATTCGATCCACACGGACTGATCATCGACGCTCTCGAGGAACATCTGGACACGGCCGGCGCGCGCGTCGTAGAGCGCGACGTGACGGAATTCAGCGCTCTGGAACTCGGCGCCGAGCTCGCGATCGATGCGCGCCAGGAGATTCAGGTTGAAGCGCGCGGTGACACCGGCCGGATCGTCGTACGCGAGTTCGAGCACACTCGCTTCCTTGCGCAGATCGATCCCGATCAGCAGCCGATCGTGATCTCCCATCCACGACGACAGCCGCGCGAGGAAACGCGCCGCGGACGCCCGGTCGAAATTGCCGACGTTCGAGCCCAACCACACCACGAGCTTCGGCTCGACGCGGTCTTCCTTCAGCATCCGCAAGCCGTCTTCGTACTCCGCTGCGAGCGCACGGACTGAGAGCGCCGGATACGCATCGACGAGCGAGCGTGCACTGCGCTCGAGCATCGTCCGCGAGATGTCGATCGGGGCGTAGACGAGCGCCCCGTCGCGCGCCAGACACGCTTCGATCAGTCGGCGCGTCTTGTGAGCGCTCCCACAGCCGAGCTCGACGAGCGCGCTCTCCGGCGGCATGCCCGCGACGATCTCGGCCGCGTGATCGCCGAGAATCTCGTCCTCCGCGCGCGTGAGGTAGTACTCGGGCAGCGCGCAGATCTCCTCGAAGAGCTCCGAGCCGATCCGGTCGTAGAAGAACCGGCACGCGAGCCGTTTCGGCGTCGACGAAAGCCCGCGCTCGACCTCGGCCAGGAACGCCGCGCGCTCGGCGTCCGGACGAGCGGCGGCTAGTTTCAAGCGCGGGGTGTTCATCGAGGTGCGTATTGGACCGGGCGCGCGGCCTTAATTCACGCGTGGGCGAGGATCTAGGTCGCAGTTCCGACGGTTGCAACTCGAGAGATCTGCGTCATCCTGACGGCCACCGATGCTGCGACCGACGTATCCGTGCTTCGTCGCGGGCCACGCACGCGCTCCGAACGAAGATCTCCTCGTCCGCGACAAGTTCACGGGCGACATCGCGACGCGTGTCGCACAAGCGTCGCCCGTGGAGATTGAAACCGCGATCGCCGCATGCGCCGACGCGAGCGCGGGGATGCGCGAGCTCTACGCGTACGAACGTCGAGCGGTGCTCGAGCACTGCGTGCGGCGTTTTCGAGAGCGCGCCGACGAGCTCGCGCTCACGCTGTGCGTCGAAGCCGGCAAGCCGATCACGGCCGCGCGCGGCGAGGTGTCGCGCTTGATCGACACGTTTCGACTCGCGTCCGAAGAAGCGACGCGAATCTACGGCGAGGTGCTCCCGATGGACATCTCGGCCCGCGCGCGCGGATACACAGGGCAATGGAAGCGCGTGCCCATAGGCCCGTGCTCGTTCATCTCGCCGTTCAACTTTCCGCTGAACTTGGCCGCTCACAAGATCGCGCCCGCGATCGCCGCTGGGTGTCCGTTCGTGCTCAAGCCGGCCAGCACGACGCCGGTGAGCGCGCTCTTGATCGGCGAGATCCTGGCCGAGACGGAGCTCCCGGAAGGCGCGTTCTCGATCTTGCCGTGCACACGCGAGGCCGCCGGTCCATTCACGACCGATGAGCGCTTGCGCTTGCTCTCGTTCACAGGCTCACCGGAAGTGGGCTGGGATCTCAAGGCGCGCGCGGGAAAGAAGCGCGTCGTGCTCGAGCTCGGGGGGAACGCGGCGGTGATCGTCGACGAGGACGCGGACCTGGACGACGCCGTCGCGCGCATCGTGACGGGCGCGTTCTACCAGTCCGGCCAGAGCTGCATCAAAGCGCAGCGGATCCTCGTGCACGCAACCATCTACGACGAGTTCAAGGAACGCATCGTCGTCGCGACGCGCAAGGTCAAGGCCGGCGACCCGACGCACGAGGACACCGTCATCGGTCCGCTGATTACGATCGGCGACGCCGAGCGACTCGAAGCGTGGATACGATCGGCACGCGCGCACGGTGCGAGCCTCGTGTGCGGCGGACAGCGCGATGGAGCCGTCCTCGAAGCGACCTTGCTCGAGAACGTGCCGAAGGACGAGCCGATCGTGTGTCAGGAAGCGTTCGGTCCCGTCGCCGTGCTCTCGCGCTTCGATTCGTTCGACGCAGCGCTGACCGAGGTGAACGAGACGCGCTTTGGACTGCAAGCCGGCGTCTTCACACGCGACGTGTACAAGGTTCAGCGCGCGTTCGATCGACTCGAGGTGGGCGCGGTCTTGATCGGCGAGGCGCCTTCGTGGCGCGTCGACCACATGCCTTACGGCGGCGTCAAGGACTCCGGATCGGGCCGCGAGGGCGTGCGCTTCGCGATGCAGGACATGACCGAGATTCGCATGCTCGTGATCAGGACGCCCTGACACGCGGACCCGCGAACGCAACTGCGCGCGCCAAGACCGCGTCGAACATCGCGGGCGTCAGCCGGCCGGTGAACGTGTTCTGCTGGCTGACGTGGAACGAGCCGAGCAGCAGCCTGTCGCCGACGACGTGCTCCGCGCCGTGCGCGAATCGTGGACGCGGTGCTGGTAGCAGAACGCCTCGCCGCTCAAACAAACGTAGCGCGGCTCCCCATCCCACCGCACCGAGACACAGGACCACGCGCCAATCTCCGAGCGCGTCCGCCTCCCGATCGAGAAATGGCGCGCAGCGCTCGAGCTCGTCGACTTCGGGCTTGTTACCCGGCGGCGCGCAACGCGCGGCCGCGCTGATGTAGACGCCGTGCAGCGACTGTCCGTCGTCCTTCGATCGCGAGTCCGGCTGGCGCGCGAGCCCCGCGCGATGCAGCGCGGCGTACAAGAAGTCGCCCGAGCGGTCGCCCGTGAACATTCGGCCGGTGCGGTTGGCACCGTGTGCCGCGGGTGCGAGGCCGAGGATCCAGATGCGCGCGCGCGGATCGCCGAAGCCGGGCACCGGCTTGCCCCAATACTCCTCCGCTGCGAACGCGCGGCGCTTCGTGCGCGCGACGTCTGCGCAGTACGCGACGAGCCGCGGACAGAGTCGACAGCGCGGGATCGCGGCTTCGATCGCGGCGAGCGAACGCGTCACACCTTGAACTCGGCCAGGCGACGGCAGGCTTCTGCGAGGACCGCGTCTTCCTTCGCATAACAGAAGCGCAGGAATCGCTCGCCGGTGGCGCCGCGAAAGAACGCCGTGCCTGGGATCGCCGCGACTCCGGTGCGCTCGAGCAGCGTCATCGCCGCCGCGCGCGCATTCGGGAAACCGTGCGCACCGATGTCGGCGAGGACGTAGTACGCGCCTTCGGGCACGATCGGCGACAAGTTCGCGGCGTCGAGCGCGGAGCACAGCATCTCCCGTTTTTTCGCGTACTCGCCGGCAAGATCCGTGAAGAAGCTCGCGGGCGCGCGAAAGCCCTCCGCGACTCCGTATTGCAGCGGCGTCGGCGCGCACACATAGAACAGGTCGTTCACGAGCGTGATCGCTTGCGCGAGTTCCTCACGCGCGACCGCGTAGCCCAGACGCCAGCCGGTGATGCTGAAGGTCTTCGAGAGACCCAGGATGCTGACCGTCCGCTCCCACAGGTCGGCGACGGAAGCCGGCGAGACGTGCGCACGGCCGTCGTAGCGGATGAACTCGTAGATCTCGTCCGTGATCACGAGGAGGTCGCGTTCGCGGGCGACGCGCGCGAGCATCTCGAGCTCGCCGCGCGTGAACATCCGGCCGCTGGGATTGCCCGGCGAGCAGATCACGATCGCGCGCGTGTTCGGCTTCAGCGCCGCGCGGAGCTCGGTCTCGACGAGCCGGAAGTGCGGCGCGGCGAGCGTCAAGTACTGCGGTTCGAGGCCCGCCAGGATCGCCGTGTTCAGGTGATAGCCGTAGTACGGCTCGAGCAGCAGGATCCCGTCGCCCGGATCCAGGAGCGCGTGAATCGTCGACGCGAACGCTCCGGTGGCGCCGACGGTGACCACGATCTCGCGCGTTGCGTCGGCTCGAATGCCGTTGGCGCGCAGGAGCTTCGCCGCGATCGCCTCGCGGAGCTCGCTCGCGCCCTCCGCGTACGAGTAGGTGCTTTTTTGCGCGCGGATCGCGGCGATCGCGCCTTCGCGGACCAGCGGCGGCGTCGGTAGATCGCAGATGCCTTGACCGAGGTTGATGCCGCCGACCCGCTCGCACTCGCGCGTCATGC
>JANLUN010000324.1:0-2059 GCA_031363505.1 Planctomycetota bacterium
GCCCGGGCAAGCGCCGGTTCCTCTTGCTCGCGCGAATGTCGCGGAGTTCGGTTTCGCGGACACGGTCCCGAATCAGCTCGAGCTGCGCCGCGCCGAGTTCGGCGATCCGCTCGCGATGGCCGAGTACGACCAAGCGGTCGCGTTCGCGATCTCGTGCATCGACCTCCATCTCGAGACGCCGCGCGCGCTCGAGATCGCGGCCGAGATGTTCACGCGCGCCGCCGCGGTCGCGCGCGAGGATCCGGTTCCGCGCCTGGGACTCGCGCTGTGCTACGAAGCCGGCTTCGAGTTCGAGCGCGCGTTCCAGGAGTATCACTCGCTGATGGCGGGAGCGTACGAGCGCAATCCGCTCGTGCTCGTGCGCCTCGCGGTGCTCGAAGCGCGCTTTCGCATGTTCGATCGCGCCGAGGAGCGCATGCGCGAAGCCGAGCGCTACGGACGAACGGCGTGGCACGTGCAGTTCTGCCTCGGCCGATTCCTCAGGGAACGCGGTCGGCCCGAAGAAGCGGTCGAGCACTTGCGCCTCGCGAGCCAGTACGAGCCGACTGGACCGGAGGCGAAGCACGAGCGCGCCCGCATCCGCCTCGAGCTCGCGCGCGCGCTGCTCGCGATCGGAAACGTGGCCGAGGGCGCCGAGTGGTACGACAAGGCGCGTCAAGCCGATCCAACCGAACAGAGCGCGCAGGCGGGGATCGTCAGCGCGTCGGTGATGTCGGGCGGACACAGCGGCGGAACGCTGAACGGCGGCAGCGCCGGCGACAAAGGCGCGGCGACGGAGAGCGCCGGCTTCGAGCTGCTCCTCGCGACGGGACTCGAGAGCTCCCTCGCGCGCGATCCCGCGTCGGCGGCGCGCGCCGAGCAGACGCTGCGCCTCGCGGCGAGCGCCGATCCACTCCGAGCGAGCTTCGCGTGGCGCGCGCTCTCGTACCTGGCCGAGACGACGGGCTATCCCGAGGAAGCGCTGCGCATCGTCGAGCTCGCGCTCGAGAACGATCCGGTCGATGCGTGGTCGCTGTACCAACGCGGTCGCTTGCTCGCTGCGCGCGACGATCTCGACGGCGCGGTCGAGAGCTTCACGCGCGCGCTCGACATCGAGCTCGACTTGCCCGACGTGCTCGCGGCGCTCGGTGAAGTGGCCAACCGCCGCGGAGACTACGCGGCCGCGGAGCGCTACTTCGAGCGCGCGCTGTCTCTCGAGCCCAAGCTCGCGTCGGTCGGCGCGCTGCGCGGCGTGAACTTCCTCGAGATGGGGGCGCTCGGCGACGCCGAAGCCGCGTTCAAACAAGCGCTCAGCGTCGTGCCGGAACATCCGGGCGCGCGCATCGGGATCGCGTGGTGTCACTACGCGCGCGGCGACGCGACCGAAGCGCTGGCGCGCTTCCGCGAGCTCGACGACAACCGCCGCGCGCAGCCCGAGAACGATCCTTACCGAGTTCACGCGCGGGCCGAGATCGCGCGCATCTCCGATCATCTCGAGAAGGTCGTGTGGAGCGATCGTTTCGAGCGCCGCACGCTGCTCAACGGCTGGGAGACGGAGGAGAAGACCGGGCCGCAGGTCGCGATCCACGATGGACGCGTGTCGGTCGCCGGCACGTTCAAGTCGAACGGTCGCGCGCGGCTGTGGCGGATCAAGAACGCCGGCGCATTCGTGGCGTTCGAGGCGCGCATCACGGTCAAGTCGGGGACGACTGCGCGTGTGGGGCTCTTCGTCTCGCGCGAGTCGAGCCGCGCCGGCGACACGCAGGTCGAGGCCGAGGTGACCGTCTCGCGTCACAACGATCCGGGCAAGAACACGATCCAGACGCGCTTGATGAAGCGCGGCGAAGAGGAGCTGGCGTACACCGACGTCGTCGGATTCGACTGGAAGCTCGACCAGCCGATGGTCGTGCGCATCGAGCGCACCGGCGATTCGAGCGACACGCGCGTGCGCCTCCTCGTCGACGGTTTCCCTGTGCTCGACGACAAACCGATGCCGAACCTCGGACGCACGAACGCCGACTTGCGGCTTGGAATCTTCGCGGAGGGTCAAACCGGCCGGCAGGTGCAAGTCGAGATCGAC
>JANLUN010000344.1:0-3411 GCA_031363505.1 Planctomycetota bacterium
ATCGCGCAATACCGTCACAATGACACCGGTGAGGACAATGCCGACGCGCACATGAAGCGCCAGGTGATGGGCCGCGAGGTCGTCGTCGCGATCACGAAGGGCGCGCTCGACTTCGGCCGCTGGGAGCAGATCTTCTACGGCGAGTTCGACGGCCGACGGAAGAAGCGCGTGCTCGTGAAGATCATCGGCGAATGATGCGACTTACGCGCGCCACGTACCGATCGCCTCACCCAACTTCACGGTGCGGCCTTGAACGAACTCCGGATGCGGCGCGACTTTGCCCGGCGGCACGATGAGCACGATCGTCGAACCCATCTCGAATCGCGCGAGCTCCCCGCCGCGAGCGAAGGCCTTCGCGGGCTCGATCGCACCTTGCTGTGCGGGATCGACTCCGACGACGCGAATGCGTCCGACGTTGAGCGCACCGACGAGGACGAGCAGGAGCGGGCCGTGCGCCGTCTCGAGTCGCAGCACGGCGCGCTCGTTGATCGACAGCACCGAACGTCGCGCGAGGACCTTCGGCGCCACTGAGTAGCGCGCCCCGGGAAACCACTCGACGCGCGAAAGTCGACACTCCTCGGGTGCGTGGATGCGGTGGTAGTCGCGCGGTGACAGGTAGATCGTCCATGCGAAGCCGCCTTCGAGCTCGACACCCGCGGACACACCCCCGAGCAAGTCGGTGAGCGCGTACGAACGGCCCTTCGCCTGCAGGATGTGACCGCGTTCAATCGGACACGCGGTTTGCACGGTGCCGTCGACGGGCGAGAGCAAGAGCGAGCGATCGCCCGAGATCGGTCGCGCGCCCTCTTTCAAACGCCGGATGAAGAACGCGCCGAGGCTTGGATGCAGTTCGAGCGGCAGGAGAACTTCCGACAAGTCGGCGCCGGTGCCGCGCGCGTACGTCCGGTAGATCGGCGCGCGCAGGAACGTCGGAATCTTGAGATCAGCAGCCCATCCAACGGCTCGCGAGAGAGCCATGCGCAGCGGGGTCGCCATGTAGCGTCAGCGCGGAGTCCCGGTGCCGCCGTCGCCGGCAGCCCCAAACGGTCCGCCGCGCGCACGGCGTGCGCGCACGAAGCGATCGGCGTCGAGCTCGTTGATCTTCTGCGCGAGCTCACTCCCAAACCGCGCGGTCAGCTCGTCCGTGCGCCACTGGCGGAAGCCGGCCATCTGTTCGCGAACTTGTACCGGCATCTCGGCGAAGTCGCCTCCGATCGCAAGCTTGCGCAGTTCGTCGATCTTCTGACGCTCGAGCGTGTAAACGTCCGCCAACGACTTCTGCTGGCTCGCGTTCAAGCCCACTTCCTTGGCGACGCGCTCCGCACGCGCGAGCAATGCCTCTTCTTCGCGCTGCGCACGCTCCGCTTCGCGCTTCTGCTCGCGCGCCTGACGGTCCTCCTCGACCAGTTGAAGAATGTCGTCGCGATGCACCTCGGCGAAATCGTCGCTCGCACGCACGGCCGCGCTCCCTGCGATCGATTCCGAGCTCGCGACCGGCGCGCGGCCCGTGCCTTCCTTCATTCGCGTGAGCTCTTCGCGCAGCGCCGCGACTTCTTGGACGAGTTCGTCGACACGCGCCGCCAGCTCCGTGTCTTCGAGTGCAGCCGTCGCGGCCGACAGCGGCTCTACGGGCTGCGACAGCGCGCCCGGGGATTCGACGAGCGCCTGAGGCGGCGGCGGCGTGCTGACGAGCAGTGCGCCGGCAGCACCGGCGACGACGGCCAAGATCACACACGCGAACACGAGCAGGAGTTTCATGATTCGAGGGCGAGATTGTAGGGAACGAGGGAACGGATCTCCGCCGAAGAGTCACTGATCGCGCGACGCGAGGTCGCCAGAGTGAATCAAACCCAGAGCTGCCGGGCTGGTTCCGCTCCCGGTCGGGGCGTCGGCGACCGCGCTGCTTCCGATAGGATGCTCCGCCGATGGACCTCACTTTCAGCGACGAGCTCACGATGCTGCGCGGTCTGGCGCGCGATTTCACCGACCGGCGCGTGCGTCCGATCTCGGCGCAGATCGAGCGCGAGCACCACATCCCGCCGGCGATCATGTCCGAGATGGCCGAGCTCGGCTTCCTCGGCGTCGCGCTGCCGGCCGAGTACGGCGGCTCTGGTCTTGGAGAGACCGGGCTGTGCGTCGTGATGGAGGAGCTGACGCGCGGCGATTTCTCGGTCGCGGTGACGCTCGGCGCGCACGCGAGCATCGGTGCGATGTCGGTGTACGTCGGCGGGACCGAGGAGCAGAAGCAGCGCTTTCTTCCCGACATGGCCGTGGGCAAGGTGCGCACGGCGTACGCGCTTTCGGAGGCGAACGCGGGTTCCGATCCGGCCGCGATGACGACGACTGCCGTGCGCGATGGATCGTCGTGGGTGATGAACGGCGAGAAGGTGTGGATCACGAACGGCGACGCCGCCGACTTGATCACGGTGTACGCCGTCACCGATCGCGCCAAGGGAGCGCGCGGCGGGATCACGGCGTTCCTCGTGCGCGCCGACTCGAAAGGACTCTCGGTCGGCAAGCGCGAAGAGAAGATGGGCCAGCGCGGATCGAGCACGGTGACGCTCGCGTTCGACGCTGTGCGCATTCCCGACGACCATCGCCTCGGAGAGGTGGGGGAGGGCTTCAAGGTCGCGATGTCGACGCTCGATCGCGGTCGGCTCGCGCTCGGCGCGAATTGCCTCGGCTGCGCGCGCGAGGCGCACGCGCTCTCGGTCGACTACGCGAAGCAACGCAAGGCGTTCGGCAAGTCGATCGGCGAGCACGAAGCGATCCAGTGGATGCTCGCGGACAGCGCGACGGAGATCTTCGCGATGGAGAGCCTCGTCTACCGCACGGCGTGGCTGTGCGACGAAGGCAAGCCGTTCGCGCGCGAATCGGCGATGGTGAAGCTCTTCTGCAGCGAAGCTCTCGATCGCAACGTCGATCGCGCGGTGCAGATCCACGGCGGGATGGGCTATTCGGCCGAGTATCCGATCGAGAAGCTCTACCGCGACGCACGCGTGACGCGCATCTACGAAGGCACGAGCGAGATCCAGCGCATGGTGATCGCGCGCGACGTGTTGAAGCGCGGGTACTGACGGCGGCGATTTCCTTGCGTCCGTGCGAGGGAAACTACGCACGGTGAGCATTCCGCCTGGATCGGCGCGTCCACCGCATGTCGATGGGAGACGAATCCCTCTACAATTCGACCGGCAGTCCCTCTCTTCCGCCCGAACACCGAGTTCCTGGTTCCTACTCGCAGGAGTCTTCCATGAAGACGGCACACGGTCTCGCGAGCGTCGCGCTCATTTCGTTCGCATCCCCAGCTCTCGCCGGAGATGTCTTGGTCGTGGGGGCAGGCGCCCCTTACGCCACGATCCAGCAGGCGATCGATGCAGCCGCCGACTACGACACGATCTTGGTGAGATCGAA
>JANLUN010000357.1:0-5485 GCA_031363505.1 Planctomycetota bacterium
CCCCCCCTCCCCGCCCCCCCCCGTCTTGCCCCCCGCCCGGCCCCCCCCCCGACCCCCCGACCGGGCCCGCCGCCCCCCCCCCCCCTCGCGCCGCCCGCGCGTCGTGTGACCGGTCCCCCCCCGCGACGTGGTGGGCGTTCGACGTGCTCGCTGCGCGTGGATATCGCTACGACTCCAGCGTGCACCCGGTGCGCCATCCCGTGTACGGCATCCCGAACTTCGAGCCCGGCATTTCGACCGTGCGCTCCTCGAACGGTACCGAGATCGTCGAGTTCCCCGTGTCGACGTACCCGATCTTCGGTCGGAACTTTCCGTTCGCGGGCGGCGGCTACTTCCGGTTGCTGCCCGTGGCGTTCACGCAGCGCATGCTCGCGGGGCTCGAGAATCGCGGACGTCCGGGCGCGTTTTACATGCATCCGTGGGAGTTCGATCCCCAGCAACCGCGCGTCGACGCGCCGTTCCTGAAGCGGTTCCGTCACTACCTGAACCTCGACCGGACGGGCGCGCGTCTCGAGCACATGCTCGCGCGCTTTCCGTTCACGACGATGGCGGACGTGCTCCGCGAGAACGGTCGCGCGCTTGGTTAGTCGCGCCGCTGAGCGCGCGGCTATGGATCACCACTGCGCCGTGATGCCGTCGCGGGCGTCGTTGCCGAAGATGAGCGGCGCCTCGCGTTGCTTCGGGTCCCAACCCACGGAGAAACCACGCTCGATTGCGAGCTGCCGCGCGCCTCGGAACATCTCGAAGCTGTCGTTCCGCACGATGAAGAAGATCCAGTGCGTGGCAGGGGAGAGCTGCGCGAGCTCGGTTCGGTACGCCGAGGTCGGCTCGAGGATCTGGAGTGAATCCTCACCGACGGCAGTCTCGCGCAGCTCGAGCTGCAGCGAGGAACCGCGCACGTCCGGGATCCGGACGCGGTAGAGCTCGTTGCCGACGTCGCTACGGTCGAAGAGCCGCTGGCGCTCCATCGGCGTGATCGTGCGCGCCTGCTCCGTCACGTAGCGGCTCGCGAAGTCGTGGCTGATCGTGTGCAACGCCGCATCGTCGAGCCGGAAGATCCGCTCGCGGCTGCACTCGAAGATGACGCGCGTCGTTGCTTTCGGCGGCGGCCGGACGACCGGAGCGCCCAGGTCGATCTTGATGTCCTTGGCATTCAAGATCACCGCGATCGCGACGAGTACCAGCACGCCGACGACGTTCGACACGACGTCGAGGAACGAGTCGTGTGTGAGCGGCAGCGGATGGCGCCGGAGAGTCACTTCGAGGTCCCCTGCTGCGTGTCGACGGCCTTCGTCGCCGCGGCGGGATCCGGCGCCGTCTCGAAGCGTATCGGTCCGGCGGCGTAGATCGCGTCGGAGCCCATGTCGAACGGCCGCTTCTTGTTCTTGCCGAACTCCTGCGCGACCTTCCACGAACGCTCGTAGCTCGCGATTCCGTCGGGGCGCACGAGCAGGATCAGGCACTGGCTCTCGGAGTTCGCGGCGATCTGCGTGAGCAGCGCGACGTACGCGTTGGGGGTCTTCGACAGCTTTTCGAGCGGCACGAGCTTGCCCTGCGGATGGATCAGCAAGCCCTCGCTCCGGCACTCGACGTAGCGCGGCGTCTTCTTCGCACCGCCTTCGGTGAGCTCGATGAGCTGCTCGGTGTCGCCGAGCGCGACGGCTGTCATGCCCGAGATCATGAACGAGAGAGTTCCGGTGACGCAGGCGAGCACGCTCAGGAACGGGAAGAGCGAGACCGTGAGGTGTGACCTGTCGCGACGTGCCACAGCGCGACCTCGTCAGTTCCCGAGCCAGAAGCGCCGCCAAAAACCTGCGCGTCCCGGCTTCGGATCGGGAGTGCTCGGCGCACCGTTCGACGGCGGCCGCGGCTTCGCGGCACGAGGCTGCAGCGCCTTCTGCGGAAGTTGCGCGCGCGGCGACTGCACGGATCGTGGCCGCTCGCTCGGGGGTCCATCGACGTCGGTCGACGGATCGGCCGGAGTCGAGAGCTCGCTGTCACTCGCGCGCTCCGCGGGAGCGGCGCGATCGACATCGGCCGTCGGCGGCGCATTCGTCGCACGATCGACACGCGCGGGCGGCGGGGGCTTCTCCGCGCGGGGGCCGCCGTTCGTCGGCGCGGACTCCGTCGCGCGAACAGCGTCAAGGGGCGGCGAGCCTGTAGTCGAACGCGTGACGTCCGTGGCAGGCGGGGGATTCGTTGGCGCGGGCTTCGTCGCGCGGCCGGCGTCGACGAGCGTTTCGCGCCGCGCCTCGACGCGCTCGCTCTTCTTCTCGAGAGCTTCCGTCGTCCGTCCGAGCGCCGCGACGATGTTCTTGCACTCCTTCACGACCGCGCCGAGCTCGCGGTTCTCCGTCGTTTTCAACGCTTCGCGATGCTCCGCGAGCGCGCTCGCGAACTGCGTCGACACCGATGCGACGAGCGCTTGCTGCGCTTCGACGAGGCTGCGCAAGCTGGCCGTCGAGTTCGCCGCGTGCGACTCGAAGGCGCGCGCGGAGGCCTCGAACGTCTTCTGCGCAGTGGCCCACGCGTCCGCGACCTGGCTCTGATCGCGCTGCTCGTCGGCTTCGACGCGCGCTCGCGCGTCGCGGATCGCGGAGCCGAGTTCCACTTCGAGCGCGCGCAGGCTCGATTGGAAGCTCGCCATTCCATCGGCCAGGCCGCGCTGCAGCGCCGAGAGCTCGCGTGTCTGTCGCTCGAGTTGATTCGCGATTCCCGCGACGAGCGTCTTCGTCTGCCCTTCGAGGCCGGTGTTCATCTGCCGGAACATCGCGGTGAGTTGGGCCGTGGATCCCGAGGCTTCCTTCGCGAGCGTCGCGGTCGCTCGTTCCATCTCCTGCGCGGCGCGCTGGATCGTGCGCGCGACCTCTTTCTGCTCGTCGCGGTCGCGTTCGCGCAGGCCCGTGACGGTTTGCTGCGCTTCGAGCGCGGCTTTGCGGCTCAGCTCGGTGACCGCCGAGGCGATCTGCGACGCGGATCCCGCCGCCTCGCGCGCGAGCGCGGCCGTGGCGCGTTCCATCTCTTGCGCGGAAGTCTGGAGCGTGCGGACGATCTCCCGGTACTCGTCGCGGTCCTTGTCGCGCAGGCTGGTGATCGCCTGCTGCGCCTCCGCGAAGAGTTTGTGGCTGAGCTCGTGGATCAGCTCGCCGACCGAGGACGCGGCTCCTGACATGTCCTGGGCGAGCTCGGTGCCGACGCGTTGGAGCTCCTGCGCCGAGCTCGCGAGCGCCGCGACGATCTCCTTGTGCTCTTCACGGTCGCGCTCGCGCAGCGCGACGATCGCTTGCTGCGCTTCGATCAGCGCCTGGCGACCCATATCGCTCTGCACGCCGTACGTCCGCACCGCGTCGGCCTCGATCCGCTCGCCGACGGTCGCCATCTCACCGATCAAGGTCTGCGCTTCGGTCGTGCGCGCCTTCGCGTTCGCGGTCAGCTCGTCGAAGAGCGCGCGCGACGACGATTCGAACGCGGCGACGAGAGTCTGTGCGCGATCCTGTGCGACGCGCTCGCGTCGTTCGAGGCGCTCGTCGACGTGCGACCAGGCTTCGAGGGCACGTTTGCCCATGTCGCGCACGGCGTGGTCGAGGCTGGCCCGCAGCTCCGCGAGCTCCGCGTGGCGCGCGGCGGCTTGCTCCGCCAGCGATTCGCGGAAGAGATCGAGTCCACGGTTCTGCTCGTCGTTGTCGTTCGCCAGCCGCCGCAGGAGGCGCTCGTCGAGGTAGTCGTCGATGTCGCCGAGGAGGTTCTCGTCGGCGCGTTGCAGCGCGCTCATCGGGAACATGACGAGCACACTCAAGACGAGCGCGACGAGCGTCGTGTTGAACGCGACTGCGAGCCCCGTCGTGACGTTTCCGAGCGACGTGCGGATCACCTCGAGCTGCTGCGCGCCCTGCATCGTGTCGGAGAACCCGTGCACCGATTCGCCGATGCCGAGCACGGTTCCGATGAACCCCATGATGGGGATGGCCCAGATCAGCACCTTGACGAACGTGTAGCTCGACTCGACGGTTTGCGCGTCCGCCTCGGCGACCACGCGCATGTTGCTCGCGACCTCCTGCGGCGACCGTCCGGATTGATAGAAGCGCAGGATCTTGACGACGCGCTTGATCGCGAACGTGCCCGGCAGCTGCGCATCGAGTTCCTCCGCGTGACGCGCGAATCGATCGGCGTTGGCGGACGAGATCCCGTCGCCGAGCTCGCGCGGCAACAGGTCCAGCTCGAGCGCGCGGCGTTGGCGGCGCAAGGCGAGGCGCTTCAGCACGAGGAGCGCCGCCGCCCACGATGCGAAGAAGACGGAAACGACGTTGACCCACTTGCCGCTGACGATGACCTGAACGAACTGAGAGCTCTGCGGTCCGAACCTGCAGACGGCGTACACGAGCGCCGTGGGCGCGATCGCGAGCACGGCTGCGAACAGCACGCTCGCGTCGCTCACACGCCGTGAGGTTCGCGCGCCGCTGCGCGCGGTGGCGGCCGGCGCATCGGCGGCCGACTCATCGGCGAACGCAGGAATGAACGAGTGACTGCAGCGCGGGCAGACCTGCGGACCGTTCTTCGTCTCGGGCGAGACGAGCAATTCGACGTGGCACTGCGGGCAGGTCGTGACGATGTCCATGGGCACGGCCGGGATCCTCAGCGCAGTCCCACCGTGGTCGGTGTCGCCGGCTCGGGAGGGGATGCGAGCGCCGTGAGCGCGCGCACGAGGTCGCGGCGAAACGGATCCGTAACGCGCGCCTCGAGTTCCGCGAGGAGCATGCGCGCGCGCGCCATGTCGGTCTCGTCACCGCGCGCGATCAGCGCCTCCGCGAACAAGAACCGATAGCGCTCCGTGTCCGACGCGCTGAGCTCGCGCGGCTCGATCGATTCGAGCGCCTCGATCGCAGCCGACATTCCGCGACTGCCTAGAGTGAAGCCGGCACGCGCGCGGATCAGCGCCTGCTGTGCCTGTGTGACGCGCGTCCCGTACTCGGGGCTGGCTTGCATCTCTTGCGCGCGCGCCTGTTCGCGCTCGAGCTCGCGGTCGTTCGCGATCCACGCGTACTCGGCCGGCGGCGCGGACGAAGGCGCGGGATCGAGGCGCGGCTCGCCGTCCCGGTTCGTACGGATCGGGAGCACACCCAGGTTCTCGTGTCCCGATTCGCGTCCAGCCATCAGCCACAGGTATTCCGGCAGAATCGGATGATCCGGGGCGAGATGGAGCACGAAACCGTACTGCGCGAGCGCGCCGGTGACGTTTTTCTGCGCGACGAGCACCTCTCCGAGGAGCACCCACAGGTCGAGCGCGCCCGGCTCGAGCTCGAGCTCGCGGTGCACGAACGTTCGCGCGCGGTCGGGATCGACGTCGAGGAGGAACTTGGCCCACCCGGCTGCCGCGCCGGGGGACAGGCTCTCGACGGCGACCTTCGGATGGTCCTCGAGGAAGCGGTCCAAGCGCGCGTACGCGCGCGAGAGCGCGAGAGAAGGGTGCGCCGGATCGAGCGCGATC
>JANLUN010000400.1:0-5596 GCA_031363505.1 Planctomycetota bacterium
GATCGCGCGCGGCGGGACGGCCCGCGCGGGGACATGACCGCGGCGATCACACCGCCCGACAAGGAACTGCGGCGCACCGCAAGCCTCCCCCGCGCGCTCGTGCTCTCCGCGCTCGCATGGATCACGCTGGTGAGCATGCGCGCGAACGCGATGCGACAGATCGCACCGGGTGGCACGCGTCCGGCCGCGCCGGGTCTCGTCTTGCTCCAGGACCGCGCTTTCGAGCTCGACGGCGGCGCGTGTTCGCGCGTCTTGGGGGCGAAGCTCGACGGCCCGCGCCTATCGATCACGCTGCGAGGCCGCGCGATCGCGCCGCCGATCGATCCGTTCGCTCGCGACAAACGAGCCGGCGCGCGCAGCGAAAACATCGAGATCGACCCATCGGTCGAGCTCGCGGGCGATCGCAGCGAGATCGGCGCGCGAGTTCGCGCGGCGTCGTGCGTGACGCTCGTCGGCGGCGACTACATGGCTTGGTACGCCGTCCTCACGCCGAGCGGCAAGGCGTCGGAGCTCGGCAGCGCCGTGCAGGACGCACACCGTTCCGGAACGATCGTCGCCGCACAAGGCGCCGCGGCCAGCTTCCTCGCGCGCTGGTCGCTCACGGATCGCGCGAGCTTGCAGCGTGAACCGCGCAATCCGCGCAGGCTCGAGCCGGACATCGAGCTCGCGGGGCTCGGTCTGGTGCACGACTTCCTGGTCGACACGTCGACGCGGACGCACGGAAGCCTCACCAGCCTCCTCGATGCGCTGACGCAAGACTCGATCGGTCTCGCGCTCCATCTCGACGGCGAGGTGGCTTGGGTATACGACAACGCGGCGCGGACGGCGTGGATCGAAGGCGACGGCAGCGCGCTCGTCTTCAATACGGCCGCCGCGCGCAGACAGCGCGATGCGCTGCGCACGGCTCGATTGTCGCTGATGCGGCGAGGGGATCGGTTCGACGCGGAGCACCGCACGGTTTCGACGATCGATCGAGCGTTCCCACGAACCACGAACGTCGAGGCCGGTCACGAGCGCATCGGGACCGCGCTGGATGTCAGCGAGCTGGTCCGCGGCGTGTCTCGATTCGACGCGCAGGCCGTGTCGGGACCGATCGAACTCGGTAGCGACGCGTTCCGACTGACGCTGTGGACCGACGAGAACTCACGGCTTCGACCCGCGCGCGAAGGCTCGGAATTCGCCCTGACGGAGATCGCGTTCGACTTCGTGCGCACACCGCAATGAGCCCCCCGATCATCGCCGCCTTCAGGCATTTAGGAATTCCCAACTAGCTCGCCCCGCGTTGCCCGCCTACCATGGACGTGCTGCCGACGTCCCGCCCGCGTCCGCGCGACATGTCCGACTCAGCGACCATCCCGCGCAATTCGAACTCGACCCGCACGCTGCTGCGCACGGCGGCGGCCGGCGATCAATCCGCGTGGGAAGCGCTCTACGGTCGCAATCACGCGCTCCTGCACGCGATCGTGCGCACGCGCTTGCCGCGCTACTTCCGCACTCGGCTCGACAGCGAGGACGTCTTGCAGTCGGCATTCCTGACGGCGTTCCACAAGCTGCCGACGTTCGTGTACGACGGCGGCGACAGCTTCCGCGCGTGGCTCACGGCGATCCTCGTCAACAAGATCACGGACAAGATCAAGTACCACTCGCGGGAGCGGCGTGCGATCCAACGCGAATCGGACGACACGCGCCACCAAGGTTTGCTCGAGCAAGAGCCGGATCGCCGGCACTCCCCCAGCGTGATCTTGGCGGCCGCGGAGAGTCAGGCTCTGGTGCTCGAGGCGATCGGACGCCTCTCCGAATCGGATCAGGAGCTGATCTGCCTGCGACACTTCGATCGGCTCTCGTGGAAGGAGATCGCCAACCTCCTCGGAGTCAGCGAGACACAAGCGCGCCGGCGCGGGTTCGACGCCGTCGAACTGCTGGTGAGCCGGTTGCTCTAGCTCCCAGGTTGCGTGCCTCCGCGTCGGATAGCATCGGCTCCGAGAGATCGGCCGGCTGGCCATGAACAAACCTGAGTCGCCCATCGAATCGCGCGACCCCACGCTCCTGTTCGAGGAGTATCTGCGCGCCTGGGACGCGGGAGATCCCGTGAACTTGGGCGATCTGTGTGCGCGCGCGGGCCCGCGCGAAGCCGACCTCAAGAAGCGGATCGAGATCTTTCGCACGCTGCAGGAGCTGTCGGACACGCTCGACACGCCGTCGATGGACGACGCGTCGGTCCCGGTGGACATCGACAAGATCGGACGCTTCGAGCGGCTCGTGCGCATCGGCCAGGGCGGGCTTTCGCAAGTGTTCCTGGCGCACGATCCGGCGCTCAAGCGCAACGTCGCGCTCAAGATCCTGTCGCCCGACCAGATCACGACGAGCGATGCGCGCAGCTGGATCGCGAGCGAAGCACAGTCGCTCGCGCGGCTCGACCATCCCGGCGTCGTGCGCGTGTTCGAGGTCGACGAGGCCGACGGATTCGCGTACGTCGCGATGGAGTTCCTGGCGGGGCCGAGCCTGGCGGCGGTGATCGATCGGCTCCGCACGGGAGTTCCGAGCGAGGATCAGGCCGTGGAAGCCGCGGCTCTGGCACTCTCGACCGTGACCGCGCGCAGCCGCGTCGTGCTCCAGCTCGCGCGCGCGCTCGCGTACTGCCACGCGCAAGGCATCGTGCACCGCGACATCAAGCCCGGGAACATCCTGCTCCAAGCGAACGGCGAACCGAAGTGGATCGACTTCGGCTTGGCGCACATCGAATCGGAATCCGCGTCGCTGACGCAGGTGACGCAGCGCCTCATGGGGACCCCGGCGTACATCGCGCCCGAGCAAGTCGACGGAGGACGCACGGGCGCGAGCCCGCTCTCGGATCAGTTCTCGCTCGGAGTCGTGCTGTACGAACTGTTGACGTCGAAGAATGCGTTCCTGCGCTCTTCGCGTTCCGCGACGCTCGACGCGATCTCGCGCGCGGAGCCGCCGGCGCCGCGCAAGGTCGACGCATCGATCCCGGTCGACCTCGAGCGCATCTGTCTGCACGCGCTCGAGCGTTCGCCGGGCGCGCGCTATCCGTCGATCGACAAGATGGCCGACGATCTCGAGGCCTTCCTCGAGCACCGTCCCATCTCACTGCGCGCACCGACGCCCGTGCAGCGGTTCGCGCTCTGGGCGCGGAGGCACCGGCGCGAGATCGCGCTGTCCGCGAAGGCGCTCGGATGCGCGCTCGTGGTCGCCATCGCGATGTGGGTCGTCGTCGGCATGCGCGAGCGTTCGAAGTTGAGGAGTGAACTCGACCAGTTCGGGTCCTCCGTCGAGGAACTCCTGTTCCCGCAGCACTTCACAGAGCGCTTCGACGCGCTCCAAGAACGGGCGTCCGAGGCGCGAGCGCTCGACCAGTCGCTCGTCGCGCGTGTAGTCGGCGGAGACATGTCGCGCCGGACACGATCGATCGTCGAGCAGACTTCGCGTCGGATGAGCGACGTCATGAAGCAGGAATGGCACGCGCTCGAGAATCCGCGACCGATGGACTTCGATCAGGCGGTGCGACGTCTGTTGCGGCAGTGGGAGGTCGCCCTAGCGGCCGACGCCCAGGCCTGCCCGGACTGTCCGCACAACATGCGCGACCGGGAGCGCGGCATCGTAGTCCTGCCCGAACTCGCCGCCGGTGAAGCGCTGCAGTTGTGGCAGTACGGGGACGGCCCGGCGCCGATCACGCCTGTTGTGCGGAGGATCGATCCCGCACGCCAGCGAGCGGCGGGCCTCTATCGCTTGCAAACGTTCGATGCCGTGCACTGCTTCGCACGGGAGACCGAGTTCATGGTTCGTCCCGAGGAGGAGAAGCGACCGCTCGAACTGCGCCCACTCCAGCCTTCGATCGCCACGCGGATGGTCGAAGCGAGCCGGACGACGATGTTCGTTCCTGGCGCGCAGAACGTCGAAATCGCAGCGCACGAGATCATGCGCGATCCCGTGCGATGGAGCGATCTCCCCGCTGCGGGCTGGTCGATCGATGCAATCGCTGGAACCATGACGATGCTCATGGACCTGACGAACAGCACGATCGAGTGGAACGACCCAGCGGCGCTGAGCTGGGAGGATGCACTGAGAGTGGCGGCTGCATTCGGAGCGCGACTCCCCTCTGGTTGCGAGTTGGCCTCCGCTCTGCGGCTCGGGCGGGTCGAGACCCCCGGCCGCGATGAGACGGTCGCGGGCGAGCACGTCTCAGCGAACATCGCGGAGGGTCTAGTCGCGTCGTTTCTCTACGGCGGCGAAGAGATCGCGACGAGCGCGAAGAAGACGTTGATCAGCGCTCCCGCGCTCGTCCGCAGCAACACCGGTGTTTTTCGGCTTGTGACGTTCCGCCTTGCACGCAGCGCCTTTGACTGAGATACGCTGCCATCTGAAACGCTCCCCGTCGTACTCGTTCGCAGCCCGGGGGCATCGACTCTCAAGCACCCTTCAAGTCCTGACTTCCCGCAGAAAGTGAAGACATGCCTACAGAGATTACACTCACGCGCAAGGCGCGCGCATCGAAGCTAGACCAACTTCTGAAAGACGACGGCTTGTGGAAGGTCGCCCACGAGTTGGAGGCCTACTTGCAGACGCAGGACCTTCGTCGGCTGACCGCCAGCGACGTGGCGGCGTTCCTGAAGCCGCGGTACAGCGACGCGACACTGATCATGGCTGGCGTCGAATACATCCAGGTGTTCGATCCGGTCCAACACAGGTGGATGACCATCTGCTACTACGACGGCAAGATCTCGATCCCGGACGGTGTCGAAGCGGACACGATCGTCGTAGGTTTCAAGGTGAGCGCCAGCTACGCGTGAGCGCAGCCGCTCGCAGCGAGGCGCAGACTTAGCCCAAGCACTTCCGCGCGTGTTCACGCACGGCTCGCAAGTCCGTCTTGCCGGAACCCAGGCGCGGCATCGATTCGATCTCGACGAAGTTCGACGAGCGCGGCAGGAAGAGTTTCGGCAGGCTCGATTCACGGAGCCCTGCGGACCAGGCTTCCACGGAGAAACTCAAGCGGGTGTGCACGACGACGAGCCGCTCGCCTTTCTGCTCGTCGGGCAATGACGTGACGCCGAACTCGAGCGCCGTCGACACGATCGAGTCGCCGAGGAGACGTTCCGCGACGGCGAGCAACTCGGCCTCGACACGTCCGTGCGGCACCATCTCGCCGCCGATCTTGCTGAAGCGCGCGATGCGATCCGTGATCACGAGGAACGCGTCGCGATCGAGAACCGCCATGTCACCGGTCACGTACCAGCCGTCGCGGATGGCCTCCGCCGTGCGCTCCGGTTCGCCGAGGTAGCCGCGCATGACGTTCGGTCCGCGCACGAGGAGCATGCCCTCTGTGTCGGGCGGAAGGACCTTGCCTGTATCTGGATCGACGATGCGCAGCGCGATGCCCGGCAACGCGCGCCCCACCGTCCCCGACTTGTGACCGAGTTGGCGCACGTCGGCCGAACTCACGTCGGGCACGTTGATCGCGACGACCGGCGAGAGTTCCGTGCAGCCGTAGCCCTCGATCAACTCCTGATCGAACTTCTCGCGCCAGCGCTCCGCGAGCGAGACCGTGAGCTTCTCTCCGCCGCAGATGGTCAAGCGCAGG
>JANLUN010000402.1:0-8264 GCA_031363505.1 Planctomycetota bacterium
GTCGATCGGCGAGCCGAGCAGCGACGTCAGCATCGGCTGCGGGCCCGCGAACAGCTCGAGCATGTCCGTCGGAAGATCGTCGAGCACGACGCGCGCGTCGATCTGCGGCAGGGCCGCGTCCCCCGCGTCCTTATGGTGAAGGATCGACCACGGATCGGCGAGCGTGCACGTCGCTTCGAGCTTGCCCGGCTGCGCGGCGTCGACGCTTCCCGTTAGGCGCACGTCGAGCGGTGCCTTCGGCGCGACCTTCGCGGTGAGCGCAACCTTCGACATCCCGAGGGTCTGCTTCGCCGCGCGCAGTTCCTCGTTCGACCACGCGAAGCTCGGGATCGCGAGCGTCGCCTCCGCGCCGAGGCCGGCGAGCAAAGCGTCGGCGGTCGGTGCAGCGTGAGCCGCGCCGAACTCGGGGATCGCGAGCGAAATGTTCCGGACGGTGAGCTCCACCGGCTCGCTGAACAGCGCACCGCTGAACTGCGTGCCCGGTGGCAGTCCCGGCGCGACTTCGCGATCCCAATCGGCTTGCGCGATCTGCACGCGGACGCGCAGACCCTCGTCGCCGACGGCTTTGAACACGCCACCTTCGAGCTTCCCGGCGAAGCCCGCGGCGACCTTCGGCGTCTCGACGCGCAGCTCGATGTGACCGGCTGACAAGTTCGCGTTCTTCACGTCGAGTCCAGTCGAGATCTGCGGACCGAGCCAAGTAAGGAGCGCGCCGTTCGCGCCGGCGAGCCCGTCGACGAGCGCCGTCGGCAATCGATCGACGCGCAGCGCGATGTCGAGCGGTTGCAGCTGCTGAACGCTGTCCATCCGAGCCAGCGACCAGGCATCGGGAACGCGGACGTCGAGGTTGAGCTCGCCCTTGGATCCCGTGTCGAGCGTCGAGCGCAGCGTCAGGCCGAGCGCGTTGTCCTGTGCGAGGTGGCCCGTGATCGTCGCACCCGCGAGTTCAGCGAACGCGCTCTTGGCGCGCATCGTTTCGTCCGACCAGCGCAGCGCCGGCAGGCTGCACGTCAGCGCGAAGGCCGTGCGGCCGGCGTACGCGGCCAGCGGATCGTTCGGCGTCGTACTCTTCGCTTGGATCGGAATCGCGAGGTCCGACACGCGCAGATCGAGCGCGCCTTCGCCGACGGTCAACTGATGTCCGGGCGGCAAGTGCTTGGCGAGCGCTTCCTCGACCCAGCGCGCGGGCGGGCTCGCGCGCAGTCGCACGCCTTCGTCCGCGCCACTCTGGAACACGCCGTGTTCGAGCTGACCCGCGAGATCGAGTGTGAGACGCTCCGCGCGCAGCGTGAGCTTCACGTCTCCGCTGTCGAGCGTCGCGCCTTTCGCGGAGAGCTCCGCATCGATCGTCTGGCCGATGGCATCCGCGATCCGAAGATCGCTGGGAACGAACGCCTGCATCCACGCCATGGAGAGGTCGTCGATCCGCGCGTCGATTTCCGACGGCGCGAGCGACCCCTCGGAGACGAACGTCCACGGATCGGGGATGCGGGCGTTCACGGCGATCTTGCTCGCACTCGGCGATCGCGGATCTCCCGTGAGATCGCAGTCGAGCGCGACGACGAGCGGTGCACCGGGCGCGACGGAAGCCGTCAACTTCCCGTCGACGCCGATCGACGTGCCCGCCGCGCGCATCGCGTCGTCGTCGATACGGACCGCCGGCAAATCGAGCGCGAAGTCGCACCGGAGTCGCTCGAGCGCGGCGCGAACTTGGCCGCGATCCTCCAGTGATCCGGCAGGGATCGGGAGCACGAGGTTCTCGATCCGCAGCCTGCACCCCTCGTTCTCGCCGCCGCCGGCGACGATTCGCATTCCGGGCGGCAGCATCGGCGCGAGACGGCGCGTCAAGACAGCGTGAGGCGACGCGATGCTCGCGACCACTGCCGGTTCACCGACCGAGACGAATGCGTTCTCCGCGAAGCGTCCCTTCACCTTCACGCTCGTTCGTTGTGAATCGAGCGCGAGCTCGAGATCGCCGGCGACCGGTGTCGCGCCGGTCGCGCGGAGCGACACGTCGAACGTCGGGCCGAGGAGCTCCTTCAGGTCTCCGCGCAGATCCGCGAGGCCGTCGATCATCGCGGTCGAGAAGCTCTCGATCTTCACGTCGGCATCGATCGATCCGACAGGCCACGCGCGATCGAGAGCGATCGGCCCGCGCACGGTGGCGTCGATCGAGACGCGACCGGGCGGATCGGACACGAGCTTGCCCGCGCCTTCGATTCGAATAGGAGCGCCGGGCTGCGCGGTCAGCGTCGCGACGAAGCCGCGGACTTCGAACGGCGCTCCGAGGCGCCGGGTGTCGGCGTCGGACCACGTCAAGCGGCGCACGTCGAGCGTCACTTCGGCATCGAGGTTCTCGAGCATCTTCGAGACGCCCGATGAATCGCTGCCGGTGTCGCTCGAGTTCGCTTGCGACGGCGAGGGCGCGCTGGCCGCTACGCGCTTGGCGAGCGCGCGCTGCAGGTTCGTCACGCCCTGGTCGTCGGCGACGAGATCCCCCTCGAGCTCGACACGAATCGGCTTGAGCCGCCCACTCTCCCAATCGATGAGCCGCACGATCGACGGCAGCGTGGCGGAGACTTGCACGACCGGCCGTCCTTCCGGATCGGAGACAACCGCGCCTTCGACCGACTGTTCCTGAAACCACGCAAGCTTCACGCTCTCGAGCTTCAGCGTGCCCAGGAACTGCTCGTTGAAGGCGCCCTGAGCGGCCGACGCGGCAAACGTCCGGCTCACGATCGTCGGGACCATTAAAAGGAAGACGACGAACGCGCCGATGGCGAAGGCCGTGCACCCGAGCGCACTCTTGAACAGGAACGCGAGAGGGCCGCGGCGCTTCTTGGTCTCAGGCGGCGCGGGAGTGGGTGTCGATTGGGGGCGATCCGCGGTCATGCGAGGATCGTCGCCATTCCTCGACCCAGTTCAAGGAGCAGGAGCCCGTAGTCGCACGATCGAGCGTGAGGGATGTGCGAAGCCGCGATCAGGGACGCGGCCCGTGCGCACGCTGCAAGGCCTGGTTCTCCAGCTCGCGCACGTACCGCACGACGAACGCGAACAGGCGTGCCTGGTCGCACGATCCGTCCTGCGCGAGCAGATCGAAGACATGCGGCGCCGAGCTGCTCTGGATCCGCAGCGCCTCGTCGAGGTCGCTCTGCATGCAAAAGCCCTCGCGCACCGCGAGTTCGCCGAGCGGCGTGCTCGGGTTGCCATCTTGGATCTGGAGCAGGCTCACGAGCTGCCGCATCGTGAGGTGTCCGCGCTGCCGCAGGACCTTGCCGATCGGAGTCCACTCCGCGTGCAGGCGCTTCTGGAGGATCTCGACCCGCGGATGAGTGATCACGCCTTCCGCCACGAGCCGGTCGAGTAGCTCCGTCATCAGCGCGGGGAACGTGTGCTTGGTGGTTGGGGGCATGGGGCGCTCCGTAATGGCAGGAACGACGTGAGTCGCTCGATCCGCCGCCCTTTCTCGAAATTTTCCGCCGACGGTCGCCTGGAAAAACACCTACGCCCAAACGCGGTGTCAATTCCAGCTGACGTCCGGAGGCATGTCTTCCAGCCCCGCCGCGTCGCGACCGAGCGAGCGCAACACGCGACGCCACACCACTTCGGGGTCGCTCTCGAAGATCCACGCAGGGTCGAGAGCCGCGGGGATCCAAGCTCCGCTCGCGAGCTCCCCCTCGAGCTGGCCCGCGCCCCAACCGGAGTAACCCAGGATGAGTCGCACGTGTCGCTCGGCGCGTTCGCCGCCCTCAGCGACGTAGCTCGCCAGGCCATCGAGCTCGCCGCCGAGCCACAGCCCGCGCCCCAAGTCGAATCCGCCCGGGATGGACTCCGGCGCGCAGTGCAGGAACTGCAGAGTGTTCAAGCCGACCGGCCCGCCGGCGTACACGCGGAGCTTCTCGTTCGACAGCACCGGGTGTTCGGGAAGCAGCAAGTCGACCGTCAGCGTGGCTGGCCTGTTGATCACGAGTCCGTACGCGCCCTCGGGCGTGTGTTGACACATGAGCACGACCGCGTGCATGAAGTTCGGATCCCGCATGTCGGGTGCAGCGGCGATCACGGTTCCAGGTTCGGTCGAGAGATCCATCGGAAGGGCACTAGCGCTCGAAACCGGAGCACACCACGACCGGTTGCGGCGGGTACTTCGTGAAGCGCGGGTCGGTGCGCGCGCGCAGGCACAGGAAGAACGTCGAGCCCTTCTCGGAGCTGACGACCTTTACATGGGCGCAATCGGGACAGAGCGAGCGCGGCGGCCAGGCGCGCGCCTGGCCGCTCTCGCCGCGGTCCGGCTGCGGGCCGGCGCTCACACGCTGGGCTCCATCCGCTCGAGTCGGATCACGCACTCGACGTGCGGCGTGTGCGGGTAGAGATCGATCGGCCGGATGCGCGCGACGCGGTAACCGTTTGCGCAGAGCGACGCGCAGTCCGTCGCCGCGCTCTTGGGATTGCACGAGACGTAGACGATGCGGCGCGGCGCAAGCTGCGCGATCTGCGGCACGACGCGCGGATGCAACCCCGCGCGCGGAGGATCGACGACCACGACGTCGGGTCGGTATTCGGAACGCGATGCGAGCAACTCGTGCACGTCGCCGGCGTGGAACTCGACGTTCGCAAGGCCGTTCTGAAGTGCGTTCGCGCGCGCGTCGGCGACGGCGCTCTGCACTTGCTCGAACCCCACGACGGCCCGCGCCTGCGAGGCAAGGATCAGCGCGATCGCCCCCGTGCCGCAGTACAGGTCGTACACGAGCTCAGTGCCGGTCAGCCCTGCTTCCTCGCGGATCATCTCGAAGAGCACCTCGGCCTGCGCGGTGTTCGTCTGGAAGAACGAGTCGGCCGAGATCGTGAACGTGATGCCGCACGCGCGCTCGCGGATCACACCATCGCCGTGGATCGCACGCGTGCACTCTCCGCGCGCGACCGATGCGTTGCTCGCGTTGATGCTGTGCACGAACGTCGTGATCTCGGGATGGCGTGCCAGGATCGCGTGCGCGTACGCATCGATCGCGTCCTGCCGGCCGTCCGGCGGACTCGACGTCACGAGGTGCACCATGATCTCGCCGGTCGCTCGCGCGCTGCGCAGCACGAGGTGGCGCAAGAGCCCGGTGTGCGTCTCGACATCCCACGGCGCGAGTTCGGCGGCACGTGCGAGCTCGCGCGCGCTCGCGAGAATGCCGTCGCAGGGTTCGCTCTGGATCTCGCACGATTGCACGTCGATCACCTTGCGGTAGAAGCGCGCGGCGTGGAGACCGAGCGCGAAGCCGGCCTCGGCGCCTTGCGGTTCGTCGAGGTCGACCCAGCGTCGGCTCGAGAACGTGAACTCCATTTTGTTGCGGTAGCGGAAGAGCTCGGCGGCGGGCACAACTGGGTCGACGTCGAACGTCGACCCGAGGCCGAGGCCGAGGTGCGCGGCAAAGGCACTCACGACGAGACGCTGCAGTCCCGCGAGCTGCGACTCGTACCGCTGGTCCTGCAAGCTGCAGCCGCCGCACGTCCCGAAGTGCGGGCAGCGCGCGACGATCGCTTGCGGACTCGGTTCGATGCACTCGAGCGCGTAGGCCTCGGCGCGATCGCCGCGCCGCCGCAGGATGCGCGCCTTCACGAGCTCGCCCGGTCGCGCGCGACGCACGTGCACCTCGACGCTGCCGAGCTTCGCCCGCGCGCGGCCGCGATCGTCGAACTTCTCGATGCGCAGCAGGACTTCGTCGCCCGCGCGCGGTTTGCGCGTGAGCACCGCCGGCGCCGCGAGAGTGCGGTCCTCGGTCACTCGGCCGATCCTTCCGCGTAGCGCACGCGCGCGCTCGGATGAACGTCCGCTCCCGCTTCGGGATGCGCCTCGTACGTTCCGTCGTTCGCGGGCAGCGGAACTCCCGCGTTCACGAGCGCCGTGTAGGTTGCAAGACACACGACGTTCGCCAGGTTCAGACTGCGCACGCCCGGCCGAATCGGGATGTAGACGCGCCGATCTTGGTAGACCTCGAGCAGTTCGCGCGGCAGTCCACGCGTCTCACCGCCGAAGACAAGGACGTCGTCGGCTGAGAAACGCGTCTGGAAGAGCGACGTGCCGCCGCGCGCGCTGAAGAGGTGCATCCGTTCGGTCAGAGGCCGCGTGCTCGCGCGATCGAGCGCGCGGGTCAAGTCGTTCCAGGAGCGGTGGACGACGAGGTCGACCATCGGCCAGTAGTCCAATCCCGCGCGCTTCAGGTAGCGGTCCTCCAGCGAGAAGCCGAGCGGCTCGACGAGGTGCAACCGCAATCCGAGCGCGGCCGACAAGCGTGCGGCGCAACCGCTGTTGTGCGGGATCTCGGGCGCGACGAGGACGATTTCCATCCGCGAGAGCGTAACCGACCTTCCGTCGAACGAGCCAGCGGACGGCCAGCGTGCGGCCAGCGGACAGATGCACCGCGTGCTAGAGTGCGCGCGCATGCCCACACGAGAGATCAAGCTCGAATCCGCCGCGTTCCTCGACTCGTCGCAAGCACACGCGCTCACCGGTGTACCGCGCGAAGGTGTGAAAACGATCGTCGACCGATTCCTGGCCTGCGTCTACGACGAGATCGGCAAGGCGCCGAGGTTCCTCGACGGCGACGACATGCACTCCATCGTCGGCCACTTGTTGCCGGGCCACTTCGGACGCAAGGACCCGCTCGCCGAGCACACGATCTCGGTCCTCGAGGCGTACGTGGCGTTCCTCGGCGAGAACGCGGTCGTGAGTCAGTTCTTCGAGGTCCAGCACGCGCTCGCCTCGACAGCGCCCGAGTTCGAGGAAGCGGTCCGCACCGGGGCCGCCGTCCACCACCACGCCGCGCATTCGAAGGCCAAGCCGTTCGTCCACCAGGCGACCAAGGTCGGGCGCAACGACCCGTGCCCGTGCGGCAGCCAAAAGAAGTTCAAGCAGTGCTGCGCCCGCCTCGGCGGCTGAACGGCGTCGGCGCGGGAACCGGAACGAGACATCCCTCGTCCAAGGCCCCGCCACGGGCTCTTCGCGCTCACTTTCTGGCAGATCAGCTCGCGAATCCGAGGCACAATGTAAGGAAGCGCTCCGCACAGCCTGACCCCGAGAAAGCACTTCATGCTCAGAACACCGCGCCTCTCGCTCCTCCTTCTCGCCACCGCATTCCTTTCCGCACCGGTCGCCTTCGCGCACGACGGCGACCCCAAGCTCCTCGACCGCAAGCCGGGCATCCCCGGGCCGGGGTGGACGAATGCGCAGCGACGCGGGCCGGGCGGCAACCTGAACGGCACCCTGATTTACTTCCCGTCGCGCGGTGTCCAGCTGCTCGCGTGGATGTCGCTGACGGACCTGGGCGTGCCGCTCTCGGGGAACGGGAACAGCTGCTTCGGCTACGTCGCTCCCAGCGGCCGCGAGTACGCGATCATGGGCCTCTCGAACGGCACCGCGTTCATCGAGATCACGCAGCCGTCGAATCCCGTCATCGTCGCGCAGATCCCCGGGCCGCAGAGCCTGTGGCGCGACATGAAGGTCTTCGGAACGCACTGCTACGCGGCGAGCGAAGGCGGCAGCGGCATCCAAGTGATGAACATGAGCGCGATCGACAGCGGGATCGTCACGCTCGTCAACACGATCAACGACGACGCGACCAGCGCGACGCACACGCTCGCGCTCAACACCGACTCGGGATACCTGTACCGCTCGGGCGGCGGCAGCAACGGACTGCGCTTCTACAACCTCAACATCAACCCGGCGAATCCCCAGCGCAACGGCCAGTGGCCCGACCGCTACGTCCATGAGCCGCTGGTCGTCAGCTACACGACCGGTCCGGCGGCGGGGCGCGAGATCGCGTACTGCTGCGGCGGATTCAACGGCGGGTTCAACTCGACGGGCCTCTACGTCGTCGACGTGACGAACAAGGCGAGCCCGACGATCTTGAGCTACGTGCCCTACACGGACTCGGCGTTCGCGCACCAAGCCTGGCTGTCGCCTGATCGCCAGTGGCTGTACTTGAACGACGAGCTCGACGAGCAGAACGACGCCGACATCGTGTCCGCGACGACGCGCGTGTTCAACACGAGCAACCCGCTCGCCGTGACGTACTCCGGCCGCTTCACGAACGGACTCGGCACCGTCGACCACAACCTCTACACGAAGGGGAACCTGCTCTACGAGTGCAACTACACGAGCGGCATCCGCATCTTCGACGCGACGACGCCGACGGCGCCCGTCGAGACCGGTTACTTCGACACGCGCCCCGAAGACAACGGCGAGACGTTCAACGGGCTCTGGAACAGCTACACGTACTTCCCGA
>JANLUN010000409.1:0-7097 GCA_031363505.1 Planctomycetota bacterium
GGGCTGCATGTACAGCGCGACGACGACGCGCAGGTAGTAGCCCAGTGCGACGACCGAGAGCAGCACGCCTATGATCGCGACGCCGATCATGTCCGCGCGTACTGCGACGGAGAACACCAGGTACTTGCCGAGGAAGCCGCCCGTCGCCGGGATACCGCCGAGCGACAACATGAAGATCGCGAGCGCCGCGGCGAGCCCCGGCCGGCGATGCCACAGGCCGCGAATCGAGTCGATCGTGACCGGGCCCTTCGTCTCGCCTTCGAGCCACGCGATCGCTCCAAACGCGCCGCCGGCCGTGAACACGTACGCGGCCATGTAGAAGAGCGAGGCGTGCAGCGCGCCATCTTGCTGCGGGTCGCCGGCGAGCCCTCCCGCGACGGCGAGGAGCAGCGTGCCCGCGTGCGCGATGCCGGAGTACGCGAGCATGCGCTTCAGGTCGGTCTGCACGAGCGCTCCGAGGTTGCCGGCCGCCATCGTCAGCAGCGCGATCACCGCCACGACCGCGGCGGCCGAACTTGGGAGCAGGAACGATGCGTTGAGCAAGAACGCGAAGCCCGCGGCCTTCGTTCCCGTTGCCATCAAAGTAGTCACCGGTGTCGGGCTGCCTTGGTAGACGTCGGGGACCCACAGGTGGAACGGGAAGACGCTGACCTTGAAGAAGAGGCTCGCGGCGATCAAGGCGGCGCCTGTGAGCGCGAGGGGACCGCTCGCGCCGACTTGGCGCAGCGTCACGAGCGAGATCGAGCCGGTGCCGTAGTAGAGGAGCGACGCGCCGTAGAGGAACAGCGCTGCGGCGAATGCGCCGAGCACGAAGTACTTGATCCCGGCCTCGACCGAGTGCGAGCGCGCGCGCTGGAAGCTCGCGAGCGTGTACAGCGGCACCGACAAGAGCTCGAGGCCGACGAAGAAGACGAGCAGGTCCTGCGCGCCGGCCATCAACATCATTCCGGTGGCGGAGGAGAGCATGAGCACGTCGTGTTCGATCAGGAACTCGCGCTCTGCCTGATAGTAGCGCTGGCTGAATCCCCACGCGATCAGTGCGCTCGCGAGGAACAGCATGCCCCATATGGACGTGGTCGGACTGCTCGCGAGGCTCTCCGCGAAGACACGCGTCGGCGCGCTCGACAGGATGCGCACCTCGCACACGTATGCGGCCGCGATCGAACCGAGGAACACGAGCGGCCGCAGGTTGCCCATGCGCGGCAAGATGTCGACGAGCAGCAACAGCGCGATGCCGACCGCGAGTGCGAGCATCGGCGCGATCGCGAGCAGCGCGGCGTCGTCGAACATGCGCTGGAAGAGCTCGGGGGTCATCGCTCGGTTGCCTCGGCTGTGCGCACGGACGTCTCCAAGAGCTCACGCGGGATGGCGCCCTCGGCTGCGAGCATCACGCGCGCACGTTCGACGCGCTGCACGAGGGCGTCGATCGACCCCCGCGTCCGGTGCATGAACACATTCGGTGCGACGCCGATCCACACGATCAGCACGACGACGGGGAGCATCAGGCCGATCTCACGCGCCGTCAGATCCGAGAGCGCCTTGTTGTGCGAGTTCGTGATGGGCCCGAAGAGCATCCGCCGCATCGCCATCAGCAAGTAGATCGCGCCGAAGATCACACCGGTGACGGCGACCATCGCGATCCAGGGCGTGCTCTGGAACGCGCCGAGCAGGATCAGGTACTCACCGACGAAACCGTTCAGGCCGGGAAGTCCCACGCTCGAGAGCACCGCGATCGCGAGGAAAAGCGCGAAGACCGGCATCACGAGCGCGATGCCGCCGAACCGGTCGAGCGCGCGCGTGTGCGCTCGCTCGTAGATCATTCCGACCAAGAGGAACAGGAGCCCGGTCGAGAGCCCGTGGTTCACCATCTGCAAGACGCCGCCGGCGAGGCCTGCGTGCGTCAGCGCGAAGAGGCCGAGCACGACGTATCCCAAGTGACTCACCGACGAGCACGCGACGAGTCGCTTCACGTCGAACTGCGCGAGCGCGAGCAGCGCGCCGTACACGATGCCGAGCGCGCCGAGCGCCATCATCCACGGCGCGTACGCCACGGCCGCGACCGGGAACATCACGATACAGAAACGCAGCAGGCCGTACGTGCCCATCTTCAGGAGCACGCCCGCCAGGATCACCGAGCCTGACGTCGGCGCTTCCGTGTGCGCATCCGCGAGCCACGTGTGGAAGGGGATGACCGGCACCTTGATCATGAACGCGAGCGCGAACGCGGCGAAGTACCACGCTTGCTCGGCGAGCGGCAGGCGGCCGGCGATCGTGCACAAGGTCTCGATGTCCGTCGTGTCGAGCCGGTAGATCAGCGCGATCACGCCGATCATCATCACGAGGCTTCCGGCGACCGTGTACAGGAAGAACTTCACGGTGGCGTAGAGCCGCCGCTCACCGCCCCAGATGCCGAGGATGAAATACAGCGGCACGAGGCTGACTTCCCAGAACACGTAGAACAGCACGAGGTCCTGCGCGAGGAAGACGCCGAGCATTCCGGTCTGCATCACGAGCAGCCAGACCATGAACTCCTTCACGCGCGTCGTGATGTGACCGAACGTCGACAGCACGACGATCGGTCCGAGCAAGGCCGTCAGCCCGACCATCAGCACGGAGAAGCCGTCGATCCCGAGCTTGAAGTGAACGGGCGTCGGCCGCCTCACGCCGGGCAACTCGAACCAGGGGACGTCGACGACGTGCTGCATCGCCGCGCTCGCGCCTTCGAAATCGACACATACGGCCAGGCCGAGTCCGCACACGGCGAGCGACACGAGGAGCGCGATCGTGCGCTGGGCGCTCACCGCCGCACGCGGTGTGAGGCCGATGAGGATCGCGCCCACGAGAGGCAGCAGGACGAGGATGGTGAGCACGCTCATGCCCCGATCTGCCACAAGACGACGATGACGAGGAGCGCCGTGGCGGCGCCCATCCACAGGCTGTAGCTCGTGATGCTCCCGCTCGCCATGCGGCGCACGCGCTCGCCGACGCCGCGCGTCAAGCTCGCGGCGCCGTTGACGAGACCGTCGATCGCGAACTGGTCGATGATCACCGCGAGTCCGAACGCGAAGAGCTTCAGCGGCTGCACGACGAGCCGCTCGTACGCGCGGTCGATGCCCCACGCGTCACCGAGAAAGCGCGCCAGGGCCGGTTGCTTGGCGGCGATCTTCTCGTCGGTCGCGATGCCCGCGCGGTAGCTGTTCCAACCCGTGAGCGCGAAGACGACCGCGACGATCGCACCGAGAAGCAAGAGGCCGATCTCCGTGCCGTGCGACAGCGGATGCTCGGCGAGCAGCGCTTCTGCGGGTCCGGTCACGGGCTCGAGCCATTCGGCGAGCAAGTGCGGCGCGTGGAACACGACCGGCAATCCGAGGAGACCACCGAACACCGAGAGCACCGCGAGAATCATGAGCGGCGTCGTCATCACCGCGGGCGACTCGTGCGGGTGAACTTTGTGAACGTCGAACCGTTCCTTGCCCGCGAACGTCAGCGCGACCATGCGCCACGTGTAGAAGGCCGTCATCGCCGCGGTCAAAAGGCCCAGGATCCACAGCGCGCTGTACACACCGCCGTGCGCGTACGTGTGCGCGAGGATCTCGTCCTTCGAGAAGTAGCCCGACATCAGCGGCAGTCCGGAAAGCGCCGCGGCGCCGGCGAGGAATGTGAGAAACGTGCGCGGCATGTGCTTCGCAAGCCCGCCCATCTTGTGCATGTCCTGCTCTTCATGCATGCCGTGGATCACGCTGCCCGCGCCGAGGAAGAGGAGCGCCTTGAAGAACGCGTGCGTCGCCAGATGGAAGATCGCGGCGGCGAACGCGCCTGAGCCGAGACCCAGGAACATGTAGCCGAGCTGGCTCACCGTCGAATACGCGAGCACTTTCTTGATGTCGCGTTGCGCGAGCGCCGTCGAGCCGGCGATCAGCGCGGTGATCGCACCGATCGTTCCGATGAGGAGCAGGACCGACGGGCTCGCGGCGAAGAGCGGTCCCATCCGCACGACGAGATAGATGCCGGCGGTCACCATCGTCGCGGCGTGGATCAACGCCGACACGGGCGTCGGACCCGCCATCGCGTCGGGCAGCCACGTGAAGAGCGGCAACTGCGCGGACTTGCCGCACGCTCCGGCGAACAAGAACACGGCCGCCCACACGAGATCAGGCGAGGCGAGGTTCGCGTGGAGCGCGCCCGGAACGGCCGCCGCGATCGACGACAGATCGAGCGTTCCGAAGCTGCGCACGAGCAGGAAGCTGCCGATGAGGAAGCACGCATCGCCGATGCGGTTCATCACGAAGGCTTTTTGACCCGCCTCGGCCGGCCAGCCCTTCTCGTACCAGAAGCCGATCAAGAGGTACGAGCACAGGCCGACGCCCTCCCAGCCGATGAAAAGTCCCAGCAGGCTCGACGAGAGCACCAGCATCAGCATCGCGAACACGAAGAGGTTCAAGTACGCGAAGAACTTCGCGTAGCCCGGATCGCCCTTCATGTAGCCGGCGGCGTAGATGTGAATCAGCAGCCCGACGCCCGTGATGATCAACGTCATCACCGCCGACAACGGATCGAGCACGAGCGCGATGTCGATCATGAACTCGCCGGTGTCGATCCAGTGCCACGGCGCGCTCTCGAGGACGCGCGCGTGCGGCGTCAGGTTCGTGAGCGACAGGAACCCCGTGACCGCGAGCGCGAACGCGACCGCCATCGCGAGCACCGCGACGGCGGACGCGAACGGCGCGGGAGCCGGTGCGCCCTGCGCCGGCTGGTGCGCGTGCGTGTCGTGCGCCCCCTCCGTATCGGAGTGTTCGTGCGACTCTCGGTGATCCGCGTGCGCTGCTCGCGGACGGCCGCGGAGTCCGGCGAAGTGGAGGATTCCGCACACCGCGCTGCCCGCGAGCGGAAGCGCGGGGATCCACCAGAGCCAGTTGACTCCGGCCTCGCCGGCCGATGCTTCGGCCGCATGTTGGATCGCGTGTTCGAGCATGGGGGGGCTAGTGCTTGAGCTCGCTGGCTTCGTTGATCGAGACGGATTGCTTGTTCCGATACAGCGCGATCACGAGCGCGAGCCCGACCGCGGCTTCGACGGCTGCGATGACGATCACGAAGATCGCGAACGTCGGCCCTTGCACGTCGACGACACCACCGGGAGACGCGAGCGAGTGCATGCGGCTCGCGGCGAGGAACGACAGGTTGGCCGCGTTGAGGATGAGCTCGATGCTCATCAGCACGACGATCAGGTTGCGCCGGAGCAAGAAGCCCGCGACGCCGATCGCGAACAGTCCCGCGGCGAGGATCAGCATGTGCTCGCTGGGAACGGTCATGAGAGGACCTTCTCCGTCTCGTTCACGGCAGCACGCGCCGCTTCGGCTCGCGCCGCGTTCGCGAGCTCGCGGTCGGGATCGATGCGCGGACGCCGATCACGCTTCGCCAGCACGACGACCGCGACCGCTGTTGCCAGGAGCAAGAGCGACACGGCTTCGAACGGCAGCAAGTAGCGACCGAACATCGCCTCGGCGAGGAGGTTCACGTCGTCGAATCCGTGATCGGGCATCGCGCTCGACACCGGGCGCACACCCTGTTTCGCGATCGCGAGGATGGCGACGATGAACAGCGCCGCGGCGACGGCGAGCACCATCGCGAGGCGGCGGCCGCGGAACATCGAGAGCTCGAGCGGGTGAAGCGTGCGCTCGTCACCCAGGTTGAGCAGCATGATCACGAACAGGAACAGCACCATGATCGCGCCGGCGTACACGAGGATCTGCGCCGCCGCGATGAACTGGAACCCGGCGAGCAGATAGATCGTCGCCAAGCCGAAAAATGCGGCGAGGAGCGACAGGATGCTCGCGATGGGGTTCTTCGCGAGCACGACGCCGAGCGCAGCCACCGTGGTGGCCGCCGCCATCACGTAGAAGAGGAAGTTCGCCACCGGTCGTTGATCTTGTTGACGTAGTCGATCCGTTTCGCGAGCGCGGAGCGCGGTCGCTTGAGCTTTTCCATGTCGTACACGAGCGCCGAGCGCGAGTAGTCCGCGAGCTCGAGCTCGTCGCTCATGAAGATCGCGTCCTTGGGGCAAGCTTCCTCGCAGAAGCCGCACAGGATGCAACGCAGCATGTCGATGTCGAAGCGGACAGGCTCGCGCTCGATCGCACGCTCTGTTTCACCGCCGTCGATCGTGATCGCGTACGCCGGGCACGCGGCTTCGCACAGACCGCACGAGACGCACGCGATCGCGCCGTCGTCCTTGACGACGAGGCGCGGCTGCCCGCGCGTGACCTCGGTCTTCGGCAGCGGATCCTCGGGGTACTGGCGCGTGATCTTCTTCTCGAAGAGCTTGCCGAACGTGATCGAGAGCCCGCGCGCGATCTCGGGCAGATAGAGGCGCTCCCAGAGCGACAGTGTTTTTCGTTTGACGATGACCACGGTGTCAGGCCACCCGGATTCCGGTGTACACGAGGTTGGCGAGCGCGAGCGGGAGCATCACCTTCCAACCCAGGCGCATCAGTTGGTCGAAGCGGAAGCGCGGCAACGTCCAGCGCACCCACAGGAAGAGGAACAGGAACATCGACGTCTTCGCGAGGAACGCCGCGAAACCGATCGCCCAGTGCGCCTCCGGCATCCACGGCACCGACGGGCCGCCGAGGAACAGCGTCGTCGTCAGCGAGGACATGACGATCATCGCCGAGTACTCCCCGATGAAGAACAGCGCGAACTTCATCGACGAGTACTCCGTATGGAATCCGCCGACGAGCTCGGGCTCGCACTCCGCAAAGTCGAACGGGTGGCGGTTGGTCTCCGCGAACGACGCGACCACGAAGAGGAAGAACGCGAGCGGCTGGCTCCACAGGTTCCAGTGGGCGATGTCATTCTGCGCCGCGACGATCTCGCGCAGGTTGAGGCTGCCGCACATCGCGACCACGGCGAGGATCGCCAGGATCATCGAGAGCTCGTAGCTGATCATCTGCGCCGACGCGCGCAGCCCGCCGAGCAGCGAGTACTTCGAGTTGCTCGCCCAGCCGCCGAGGATGATGCCGTACACGCCCATCGAGGTCATTGCGAGCAAGGCCAGGATGCCGGCGTTGACGTCGGCGAGCACGGTCGGGCCATGGTCG
>JANLUN010000496.1:0-3333 GCA_031363505.1 Planctomycetota bacterium
CGCGGCGACGCGGCGCACGTTCGTGTTCAAGCGTCGGCACGGCGCGTGGGTGATCAACGACGAGTTCGTGGACTTGAACCGCTCCGTGGCGGGTGCCGTGCGCAATACACCCGAGATCTGGAAACTGGTCAACAGCAGCGGCGGTTGGTGGCATCCGATCCACGTCCACCTCGAGTTCATGCACGTCTTGAAACGCAATGGAATCCTCCCTCCTCTCGAGGAGCGCGACGGCCGCGCGAAGAAAGACGTCGTCAATCTCGGGCCGAATGAAACCGTCGAGGTGTTCTTCAATTTCAGAGACTTCCCCGGGCCGTGGGCGTTCCATTGCCACAACCTCGAGCACGAAGACGCGTTCATGATGGCGCGCTTCGACGTGCTGTGAGACAGGCCTCGCGCCTGGGCTTCGTGGTGCTGCTCGCCGCGTGCGCCGCGCATCGCCCTCCGCAGCCGACTGCCGACGCTGCGGCGCTCGTGCTGCAGTCCGGCGGCGATTCAGAGCGTGACGCTGTTGCGCGCCGCTTCTGCGACATCGTGCTCTCCGATCAGACCGGGCGACGTGTTCACGTCTACGAGGATCTCGTGCGCGATCAGTTGGTCGTGATCAATTTCATGTTCGCCACCTGCACCGGCACGTGTCCGGGCACTTCCGCGAATCTGACTCGGGTGCAGCGATTGGTCGGCGACGGAGTGCGGTTCATCTCGATTTCATTGGATCCAGAGAGTGACACTCCGGAGGTGCTCGCCGAGTACGCGCGCAGATACGGTGCCGGCCCCGGGTGGAGCTTTCTCACCGGCGACGAGCAGGAGATCGAACGACTGCGGGTCAGTCTGGGGTTTTTCGATCGCGATCCGGAGGTCGACGCTGACCGCACGCAACATGCGGGCATCTTGCTGTGTGGGAACGAGCCCCGAGGGCGCTGGTGTCACATGCCGTCGCTGGCGAACCCCGAATCGATCGCCGCTGCCGTGCTGCGTCTGAAGCACTGACGACTGCGCCACCGGCAGGCACGGCTAGCCCGCGTTTCTCGCCAGCTTCGACTCCCTCGCAGCCAACTCGTGTCCGGCAAGGAGTTGGCTTCGAGACGACCGAGGGTGACCTGTGGGGTCACCGAGGATCGGATCGAGCCCAAAGACGCCGCAGGTCATGAGTTGGCTGCGAGGGAGTCGAAGCTGGCGAGAAATGCGGGCTAGAACACCGGGCACGGGGCGCGCCGCGCGGGATCAGGGCCGAGCTTCCAGGGCCGACATTCCCTCCGCAGCGCACCATCTGCCGTCCTCGGTCCGCCGCCCGCGCCGGCGCGGTGTAGATTTTTGACGCGGGACTGGAGCTGATCTGCAGCATCCGGCTCCCCGCAGATCGCTGCCCCCTTGCGACCTGCAATCGATCCGTCATAATACGCTTTCGTATCTAAGCCCTGCGGTACTGCATTATTGCGCGGTTATTGCGCGCCGAACAGCGGGGTGGCGATCCCATCTAGCTCGTCGCCAGACGAATCTCCTCCCACTGAGAAAGCACCATGCGACACACCCCCCACGCTCTGTTCAGCCTCGCGTTCTTGGCGGGACTGGGACTCGCCTCGTCGGCGCGCGCCGACAGCAACGATCCCGGCAGCCTGCTCTTGTTCCATGAGTTCGACAACCGCGCCGGCGTCTTGACGGTCTACACCGTCACGAACGTCAACAACGACGACACTGTCGCGGGCGGCAATGGTATTGCTGCCGGGACGATCGACGTCGAGTTCGTGTACCGCGGTCGCGTGGGGCACTGCCCGCCTACCGCAGGCCCGGGTGTTCCCCAGAATTGCTTGATCGACTGCACCGAGTTCAACCGGACGCACCGCCTGACGCCGAACGACACGCTGACCGTACTCACGGTCCTCGACAATCCCGAGCAAGTCCAAGGCTACATGTACGCGTTTGCGAAGGGCGTGAACTCGCCGAACCCGATCGCCTTCGACTGGCTGATCGGCAATTCATTGATCATCGACGGACTGGGCGTGTTCAATTACTCCGTGAACCCGGTCATCTACCGCGCGGGCAGCGAGCTCGAGCAAGGCGACGAGACCGACGTCGACGCCGACGGGATCCGTGATCTGAACGGCTCGGAGTACGAAGAGACGACGGACCAAGTTCTTATCCCGCGCTTCTTTGGTCAGGGCCGCGTCATCAAGAGCGACCTCGTCCTGATCAACCTCTCCGGTGGACCGGAATTCACCGCGCGCGTCAACTTCCTCATCTACAACGACAACGAGGAAGTTTTCTCGGCGAACTATCCGTTCAAGTGCTGGGTCAAGACGCCCCTGCTCCAGATCTCTCAAGTGTTCCATAACGACTTCTTGCACCTCCAGACCAACCAGGACCCGAACGAGATCCTGGGCGCGCAGAGCCAGGAAACGGGTTGGATCCGTCTGGATGGTGGTGTCGCGATTTCACAGGCGGCCTTGATCCAGGACCCGGCCATCCTCGCCTTGCTGGTGGAGAAGGTCGGCCCGTACATGGCTTCCGCGAACCCTTACAGCCTTGGGTTGCAGGACAACGGCGATCTGCTGCCGGACGGGCCGTTCGGCGACGGGAATTGATCGCAAGCTCCGCTGGAGCTGACGCGCGAGGGTGAAGACGCGAGCGGGGCCGGAGGACAACCTCCGGCCTCGCCGCATTCACAGGTGACTTGTCACGGGATCAGACTTTCCGCGCGCCGGTCTGGGTTGATGCGACGTCAGCCATCCCTCGCTACGGACTAACCCGCGTGTCTCCCCCGCTTCGTAGCGAGGCGCAGCCAACTCCTTGCCGAGCACGAGTTGGCTGCGACGGAGTAGAAGCGAGTGAGAGAGGCGAGGCTAGCCAGATTCAGCATTCGTACGCATAATCCAAAAAACGACGCTCCTCGTTCGAAGTCGAGTGCCGTGCTCGCGTTTCAGATCCACAGAAGCACCTAAGGGTTCCCACCATGCTCATCGGCAATTGGTCCAAGGCCAAAAGTCTCGCCGCGCCGTTCAGCCTCGCTGCACTGTTGCTCAGCCCGTTCGCATTTGGCGTTCAAGTCGGGCATGAGCCGCCGCCGGTTGTTCCACCCTCACTCAAGACGATTCCCGTGCCGCTGCCCGACGACTTGCTCGACTACGTCGCAGACGTCGATGCCGCTGAACGCCTTGGCTACCTGTTGTTCTGGGACATGCAAGTCGGCAGCGACGGCATCCAGGCTTGCGCTTCCTGTCACTATTTCGCGGGGGCCGACCACCGATTCGTGAACCAGATCGCTCCGGGTCCAGACGGCGCCTTCCACGAGACCTTCACCGGCGGCGGCGGACCCAATCACACGCTCGACGCCGGCGA
>JANLUN010000583.1:0-6011 GCA_031363505.1 Planctomycetota bacterium
AGCGCGTCGATCGCGGTCTGACTGCCCGCGCCGGCCTTCGCCTGCGCCGTGTAGAGCACCATCACGTCGATCGTCGTCGGGGCTGCGAGCGCCAGCGCGCCGTTCGCCGAGCCCGCCGCGTCGGGCGTGTGCGCGCCGCCCACGTGCACTTCGTGCGCGCGTCCCACCGAGCACTGCGGGAAGCGGCTCTCGTCGATCCGCTCGAGCGCGAAGGCACCGGGCTCGTCGGTCGGGCGTATCTTGTACAGCGCACCCTGCGCGCGGATCGTTCCGACGACGACGTCGCCGCGCACGATCAAGTTGACTTGGCTCGAAGGATCGCTCGGATCGCGCCCGACCCATGCGTCGCTTGCGATCGACGTCGCACGGGCTTGGTCGCGGAACGCCACGCGCGCGTCGCCGTCGAACAGATCGAGCACGAGCGCGTCTTGCTCGAGGATCGCGGCGCGATCGACCTCGATCACGCGCGATCGCAGCGCCGTCGCATCGGGCACGAGCGCCGCAGCCGACGGCCGCGCGGTGCGAAACACCCGCTGCGGATCGAGCTCCGCACCTTGCGCGAGCGCCGAGTGGCTCGCTGCGAGACCCGCGAAGACGACGAAGCCGAAAAACTTGCCGAACTGTGATTGCCTGCTCTGCGCCATGGACCCCTCTGCCGCTGCGCCGGAACGCGGACCCCTCCGCCGCCGGCAGACTCCTCGAGCTCTTCCCGCCGAGAGGATCGACCCCGCGGCAAGTCGGGCTGGATATAAATGCAAGTTCCTGTGTTCGGCAGGCTATACGTCCGTGCCGGGCGGCCACCGCGCGCGGCCATTCTCGGCTGCGGACGCGGCCAATGGAAGCGAGCGCTCGCGCCGAACTTCGAACTTCTCCGCGCCGGTCGGACGAGTTTCATGACATGCCGCGCGCTACCCTCTCCCACTCCGAGAGCCCGCAATGTCAACGCCGCTCAGCACCCAACTCGACGACCCGAACGCGATCCCCTACTTCTTGTGGGACGATCCGATGACGGTCGCCGAGCTTCGCAACCGACTGCGCAACGCCTCGCCGCCAGAGCGTTTCCGCTTGCTAGGCAAGATGCTCCGCGAAGCCCGCGACACGGACGTGTGGCGGTTTACGACACCGAGCGAAGTCGCCGCCGCATGGAACCAGATTGCTGCGCACCTGGGCCGAAGGCGCGCGTTCTGGGAGTACCTGTTGACCGCGTGGCGCAAACAGGGGCTGCTCTAATGCGCTCGAAGCTGAGCCCGCTGCAATCCGCCATCTTGGACGCGTTCTTCGAGAGGAACCGCGACTTCTTCCTCACTGGAGGAGCAGCACTGGCGGGATTCCATCTTGGCCATCGCACCACGCACGACCTCGATCTCTTCACCACCTCCGATCGCTTGGAGGAGGGATCGGCTGCGCTCCGGGAAGCGGCCATCCAGCTGGGTGCGCACGTCGAGCCTATCCAGACGTCGCCGATGCTGCGCCGCTTCCTCGTCCGCCGTGGGGACGACGGCGTGATGGTCGATTTGATCCACGATCCCACAGCGCAGGGCGATAGCGAAAAGCTCGCCCTTGGGTCGATCCGCGTCGATCCGCCCCAGGAGATCCTGGCGAACAAACTCTGTGCTCTCCTCTCACGCTCGGAGCTGCGCGACATCGTCGACGTCTTGGAGCTCGAGCGCTCGGGACGCGATCTTCGCGCTGCGGCATCGCTCGCGATGAACAAGGATTCCGGGTTCACGCCGGCGCAGCTCGCGTGGGTGCTCTCGCAAATCGCGATTGGCGATGACGCGCGTATTCCGGGCGGACGGTCCGTCGGCGAGCTGCGTGAGTACTTGGCCGATCTGCAGGCGCGGCTCACGCGCATGGCCAGGGCGGATGCGTGAGACAGGCCGTCTGCCTGCGCGCGGCCTCATCGTCCTTGGCGTCGAACGCCCCTCCGCGACGCGGGTCTGATTCAGCGCTCGCGCCGAACTTCGAACTTCTCCGCGCCGGTCGGTCGAGTCTCGTGGACTCGAGTCTCGTCGACGTGGGCCATCGGCGGCCCGTGCGCGAGCCACGCGACGAGCTCCTCGACCGCGGTGGTCGCCCCCTCGGCCCACACTTCGACGGTGCCGTCGGCCAGGTTCTGCACGTAGCCGCGCACGCCGAGCTCGCGCGCTTTCAACTTCGTGTAGTGACGGAAGCCGACGCCCTGGACGCGTCCGTTCACGGTGATGTGTCGCGCGATGTCGCTCATGCTGCGCGCTCGATCTCGTGCGGCCCGGGAGGATATCACCGGTTCACAGACAGCCGTAGCATGACACCGTGATCATCACGCTCCTCGTCGCGCTCGCGAGCAGCGGCGCGCTTCAAGCGCCCGTTGGTCTGAAAGTCGGTCCATGGCGCGCGTCGCTCGCGAGCCCCGGTGGAGCGCTTCCATTCAGGATCGAGATCGCGAGCGAAAAGGGCGTGCTCAACGCGGTCCTCGTCAACGGCACCGAGCGCATCGCCGTGCCGTCGCTCACGATCGCCGACGACGAAGTCACGTTCGACATCACCCACTACGACGCGAGCCTGCGCGCGAAAATCTCGGCCGACGGCACGAGCCTATCCGGCGAGTGGTCGAAGCGCGCCGGCGCCGATCGTCGCGCGAAGATGCCGTTCACCGCGACGTTCGGCGACGCCGCGCGCTTTTCATCGTTCGGCGGCGGTGCGTCGCGTGCCGCCGACATCGACGGCCGGTGGTCCGTGCGGTTCTGGTCGGAGAAGGATCCGGCGGTCGGGGTCTTCCGGGCGGCACAAGACGGCTCGGTCGAGGGAACGTTCCTCACGACGACCGGCGACTACCGCTACCTCGCCGGTTTGGTCGACGGCGACCGGCTGCGGCTCTCGTGCTTCGACGGCGCGCACGCGTTCCTGTTCGACGCACGATTGTTGGAGGACGGCCGGCTCGAAGGCGATTTCTGGTCGGGAGATCGATGGCACGACCGGTGGCGCGCGACGCGCGATCCGAAGGCAGCGTTGCCGGACACATTCGCCGGCGTGAAGGCCGCCGACGATTTCGGCCTCGCGCTCCTCAACTTCCCCGACCTCGACGGGAAGCTCCGCTCGCTGGCCGAGTTCCAATTCGCGGGTCGCGTGCTCGTGCTGCAAGTGCTCGGCTCGTGGTGTCCGAACTGCCACGACGAGACCGCGTACCTCGCCGATCTCGATCGCCGTTACCGCGCGCGCGGCCTGACGATCGTCGGCCTGGCGTTCGAGTACTCGGGTGAGTTCGCGCGCGACGCCGCGCAAGTGCGCCGCATGCGCGACCGGCATCACGCGGAGTATCCGATGTTGCTCGCGGGCTCGGCCGCGAAGGACCGCGCGGCAGAGGCCCTCCCCGCGCTCGACCGCGTGCTCGCGTTCCCGACGACCATCTTCCTGCACCGCGATGGACGCGTGCGCGCCGTCCACTCCGGCTTCGCGGGTCCGGGGACGGGTGCGGAGAACGCGGCGCTGCGGGCAGAGTTCGAGTCGATCGTCGAGGAGCTCCTGGCGGAAACGAAGTCCGACGAGTCGTCGGCTTGGTCGCAGCTCACCGGCGGAACGTGGCACGACACGAACGATCGGTCCGAGCACGAGCTCACGTACGGCGAGCGCGTCGCCGTCGCGGGGACGAGCGTGCGCATCGGCGAGGAGTTCTGGTACCTCGATCGACGCGCGGGCGCACTGCTCGATGCGCGCGACTTCGGACATCGCTTGCTTCGATCCGAGAACGCGCTCCCGAAGCCGACGAAGGAACTCAACGCGGTGACGCTGGCGGAGAACCGGCGCACCGCGATGGCTCTCGAGAGCTCCGACGCATTCGTGCGGCGCGAGGCGCTCTTCTCGCTCGCGGATCTCGCGGGCGCGCCCGAGGTCGTCGCGGACATGCACCCCGAGCGATTCCTCGTGGACACCGATCCCCTCGTGCGCTGCACGGCGGCGTGGACATCGGGTCGCTGCGGCGCGCGCCAATCCGGTCCGGCGTTGATCACCGCGCTCAAGCACGGCCACGCGCCGCTCAGGCGCGAAGCGGCGCGCGCGCTCGGATTGCTGAAGGTGGCGGAGGCGTCCGAACCCTTGCGCGCGCTGGCGAACGACATCGATCCGCTCGTGCGCGACGCAGCACGAGCGGCACTTCAGCGCGCGGGCACGCGCTGAGCGACTTCGATCGCAGCGAGGCCCGAGTGCATGCGGACCGCGAACGGCAGCGCGGCGACAATCTCGCCTTCCAGCGCCGTGAACGTCTCCAATCGACGCGCGACACGCTCCGCCGGATACGACGCCAGCGCCAGCTCGCGGAACAACGCCTGGTGCATCGACTCGGCCGGAATCAACGCGCGGTAGAAGTCCGCGAGCTCGCGGTCCGCGAGGTGCGTCGCGAGCAAGTGAAAGCGCTCGAGGCTGCGCGCTTCGATCAGCGACGACACGAGCAGCCGGTCGAGGAGCTGCTCGTCGCGCTCATCGTGCGCGCAGACGCGCCCGTCATGCGATCGAGCGAGCAGCCGTTCGGTGTACGGATTCGGCGCGAGAGGACCGAGCACGCCGCCCCGCGCATCGAGGAAGCGCACAACCATCGAGAAGTGTTCGATTTCCTCACGCGCGACCTCCGCCAAGCGCGAGACGAGCTCCGTGCGCGAGGGATTCTTCACGATCAGAGCCTGCGCGGACGCCGCCGCCTTGAGCTCGCAGTGCGCGTGATCGGAGAGCAGCGCGAGAGGATCCGATTCGACACGACGAACCCATTCGACGGGTGTGGCGAACGACAATCGAAACACGCGCGAATCAGGCCTGGCGCTGGCCGGGCTTCCACAAGACGTCCAGCTTCCCGTTGCCGTTGAGCACGCGCGAGAGCACGAAGAGAAGGTCCGACAGACGGTTGAGGTAGCGCACGACTTCGGCGTTCACGCGCGGCGTCTCTTCGGGGATCGACATCAATTCGGTGACGAGACGCTCGGCGCGCCGGCACACGTTGCGCGCGAGGTGAAGCCAAGCCGAGCCCGCAGTACCGCCGGGCAGGATGAACGACTTGAGCGGCGCAAGCACAGCGTTCTCGCGATCGATGATCTCTTCGAGCTTCTGCGTGTAGATCGGCGTGATGCGCAGGCGATCACCGGCTGAACCAGGCACACACAGGTCGGCGCCGACGTCGAAGAGATCGTTTTGGATCTCGACCAGGTAGCGCCGGTACGGATCCTCCAGCCCGTGAGCGACGGCGAGACCGAGCACGGACGACAACTCGTCGACCGTGCCGTACGCCGCGACGCGCGGATGGTGCTTGGGAAGGCGCGTGCCGTCACCGAGACCCGTCGTGCCGTCGTCACCGGTCTTCGTGTAGATGCGATCGAGTCGGACCATGGTCGTGGGCGCAGATGATGGGCCATACATCCGCCAGAGACAAGGCGGACATCAGCGCGATCGTCCGCCGCGCTGCGCCTTCTCCTTGGCAGCTCGTACCGCCGCCGTCCGTCGCGCGCGCTTCTCCCCGAGGTCCAAGCCCAGATCCTTCGGCGTCAACTCGCTACCGAGCGCGCGCAGCATCAAGTGCCACGCTCGTGCATCGCGATCTTCGAGCGGCGCGCGCGAGAACACGCGATCGATCGACGCCAGGATGTCCCGTCGTGCACTCGGCGTCCGCGCGATCTTCTCCGCGAGCACGTGTTTCAAGTTGGCCTTCAAGTACTCGCGGCCCTCGCCCGACAGCGCCTTGGCACCGCGCTCGAACTTCTTCGCGCCTCGATCAGCAAAAAGATCCGACAGCACGACGCCCACCGCGATCGCCAGGTTGAGCGACGTGTGCTCCGCCGACGTCGCGATGTGGACGAGAACGCCGAGCTGCGTGCTCTCCTCTGCCGTCAGCCCCGTCGTCTCGTTGCCGAACACGAGCGCGATCTCGCACGGACCGAAATTCGCCGCGATGCGCGCGATCATGCCGACGTTGCGCGGGCCGGACGGCCGCACGAGGACGACGCGCTTCACGAGCTTGTCCGGCTGCGTTCGGCCGCGATCTCCCGGCG
>JANLUN010000584.1:0-2793 GCA_031363505.1 Planctomycetota bacterium
AGTCACCCCGCTCTTTCACGTCGGCGCGATGCTGATGACGATGTCGTGCGTCGCGAGCGGCGCGCGGCTTCGATTGCTGCGCGAGTTCTTTCCCGGGCCCGCGGTCGAAGCATTGGAAGGCGAAGGTGTCACGCACGCGCTCTTCGTGCCTTCGATGATCCAGTGGATCCTCGCCGAACCGGCCATCGATACGCACCGCTTCGAATCGCTGCGTCTCATCATCTACGGAGCGGCGCCGATTCCTCCCGACTTGCTCGCGCAGGCGATGAAGGTGTTCCGCTGCGACTTCCTCCAAGGCTACGGCCTGACGGAGACGACCGGCGTCGTGACGACGCTGCGTCCTGAAGACCATCGGGTCGACGATCCGGCGCGACTGCGGCTTCGACTCGCCTCCGCGGGTCGTGCCGTGTCGTGCTGCGAAGTGCGAGTGGTCGACGCGAACGGAACCGAAGCCCCCGCAGGAGAAGTCGGCGAAGTCGTCGCGCGTGGTGACAACGTGACGCCCGGCTACTGGAAGAACGACGAGGCGACACGCGACGCCTTTCGCGACGGCTGGTTCCGCACCGGCGACCTCGCCACCTGCGACGCGGACGGCTACGTCACGATCGTCGATCGACTCAAAGACATGATCCTCGTCGGTGGCGAGAACGTGTACCCGCGCGAGATCGAGGACACGCTGCGCTCGCACCCTGATGTGCAAGACGCAGCGGTCATCGGCATACCGCACGACATCTGGGGCGAGGAAGTGCTCGCCCTCGTCGTGACGCGCCCCGGAGTGAACGCCGACGCGCGCGCGCTGATCCGTCACTGTCGCGAGCGGCTCGCGCGCTTCAAGTGTCCGACGCGCGTCGAGCTTACGGCCGAGATTCCACGCAACGCGGCCGGCAAGATGCTGAAGCGCACGCTGCGCGAACCGTACTGGACCGGTCGCACGCGGAGAGTGTGATGGAGTACGCTGCGACCGTTCCCCGAGTCGTCGAGCTCCTCGAGGAGGCGACCCAAGCGATTGCCGGCACGATCGAACCGGACTGCGATCTGCGCACGCTCGACGGGTGGGACTCGATGGGCATGGTGATGTTCATGGGTCTTTCCAACGAGCATCTGCGCGTGGAGCTGACGGTGCACGAGCTGCGCAGCGCCGCCACGCCGCTCGATCTCGTGCGCAAGATCGAGGAGAAGCGCGGAAGATGAGCCTCGTCTTGTCGAGTCAATATGGACTGCGCATCGTCGGCACCGGGATGGCGTTGCCGTCCGATTTCGGCTCACGCGCGGCCGGGCGAATCAGCAACGAGGATCTCTATCACGCGCTTTTCGGCCCGAGGTTCGCGGACGAGCTCGCGCGCCGCGGCTGGACCGTCGACGATCCCGAGACGCGGTACGGCATCCGGAGTCGCGAGTGGCTCCATCATGTCGGTACGCCGCCCGCGGACGATGCGCCGGATGTCGCCGACCTCTCGATTGCCGCCGCGGAGCGCGCGATCGACGATGCCGGCGTCTTAGGTTCGTCGATCGACGTCGTGCTCGCGGCGACGTCGACGCCCGCGCGCATCACGAGTTCGCTTGCGGCGCGCGTGGGCGCGGCGCTCGAATGTTCCGGTGCGTGCCTCGATCTGCGGGCGGGTGGTGCCGGCGGACTCGCGGCGTGGATCACGGCGACCCGCATGCTCGGGGGCGGAGCGCGTCGAGCGCTCGTCGTCGCGGCGGAAGCGTCCTCGTTCTATCTCGGTGTCGAAGAGCCGGGTATCGCAGCGGTGTACGGCGACGGCGCGGGTGCGCTCGTCTTGCAGCTCGATCCGGGGAGCGAGAGTGGGCTCGTCTCCGCGCGATTCGAGCGCCGCGATTCCACGGGCCGCGCGTTCACCGTTCCGGGGGCGCTGCCGCCGCGCACGCGTGCGATCGACGCGGGCGAATACCGCTTCCAGCGACCGGATGCCGACTACACGGAGCGCATCGACGAAACATGGCGCGCGACGCTCAAGAGCTTTCGCGCACTTCGTGCAGATGTCTTCGTGCCCTACGCCGTGACGCGTGCGCGCGTCGAGGCCGCACGCGAAGTGCTCGGCGTCTCCGCGGATCGCACGGTCGATCGCTTGGCGGATCTCGGATGCCTTGGATGCGCCGGTCCGCTCGTCCATGCGCACACCGCGCTCCACGAGCGAGAGCTCGCAGCCGGCTCGACGCTCGTGTCAGCGGCGGTCGCGGGCGGCATCACGAGTGCCGCGCTCGCGTGGCGGATATGACCGAGTACGCTGGAGCGGCGATGAGCTCGGAAGGCGCGCCGCGTCGATGAAGTCCACGACGGAGACTCGCATCTTCGACGAGATCGAACGCGCGAAGCGCGGAGAGTGTCTTCCGCCCTTCGCCGGTGACGCGACCGAGGTGCGCGCGCGCGACTACGTCGAAGATTGCGTGTTCGAGGACGAACTGCGCTCCGTCTTCCGCCGCGCGTGGATTCCGATCGCGCGCGTAGCTGACGTGAGCTCGCGCGGTGCGTTCGTGACGACGGAACTCGCGTACAGTCCGCTCGTCGCGATCGGCGGCGCGGACGGGCGACCGAGCGTGCTCCACAATGCTTGCCGTCACCGCGGCACGCAGATCGTGCGCGCCGAGCGCGGCACCGCTCACGAGCTGCGCTGTCCTTATCACGGGTTCACGTACGACCTCGACGGACGGTGGATGTCTGCACCGCACGTCGAGAAAGCGGAGATGGACGGTGTGCGCCTTGCGCCTGCCGCATCCGCCGAATGGAACGGCTGGCTATTCACTTCGCTCGGCGGCGCGCTCGACTTGCGG
>JANLUN010000529.1:0-2452 GCA_031363505.1 Planctomycetota bacterium
CGGACCGGCAACTCCTCGGTCAGGCGTTCGATGCGTTTCTCTGTCTCGCGCGCAACGCGGGACGCCGGGAGCTCGTTCGCGTAGACGTGAAGGGCGCCGCCGACGACGATCCGAACTTCGGCATCGTCACGATCGAGTTTCCGGCCGGTGCCCTGCAAGGCGTCGATCTCGCGCGCGCGATCGAGCCGTACGCACTGCGACGTGTTCTGCCCGAGCTCGGTGCGAACGCGCTCGCCGCCGCAATGGGAATCGTCGCCGGGCAAGGCGGTCGCGCGGAGCTGCACCCGTCGACCGAGGGTCGGCTCGAGTGGACGATCCGCCTACGAAGTGCGCCGCGCGCAGATCCTGCCGTCGCCGCGATGCCCGCCTGGAAGCGCACGAACGATCCCATTCGCTAGGTCGGGCCTTTGCTGTGATAGAAACTGCGCTCCGCAAGGAGCTCGCACGTTGCGCATCCTCGTCCTCGGTGCCGCTGGATTTCTCGGTCGTCATCTCGTCGATCACTTGCTCGAGCTCGGGCACGAGATCGAGGCGTGGGGCCGCCGAACGATCGCTCCGCGCGAACGCGTGACGTCGCGCGCGGTCGATCTGGCCCGGCCGGCGAGCTTCGAGCACCTCCACGGCCCGTGGGACGGCGCGGTACATCTGGCCGGTCACTCGGTTCCAGGCGACGCGTGGAACACGGAGCGCGTGCGCGAGAACGTCGCGATCGCCGGGAACGCGTTCGATCATCTGGCGCGCGTCGCACCGGGAGTGCGCGTCGTGTTCGTGAGCAGCGCGCGCGTCTACGCCGATCGCGCGGATCCGCACCGCGAGGACGAAGCGCTCGGTCCCACGACGCTCTACGGCCTCTCGAAGGAGCTCGCCGAAGCGTGGGCGCGATTTCGCGCGCGCGAACTCGATGTGCAGATCGTGCGTCCGTTCCAGCAGATCGGACCGTCGATGCCGTCCGGCCTCTTGCTCCCGGAGCTCTTCGCGCGCATCTCGCAGGGCTCGGGCCCGATCGAGATGCGCGGCCCCGACAGCACGATTGATGTACTGGATGTCCGCGACGGCGTGCGCGGCATCGCCGCGTTGCTGGCCGTCGACGCGCGCTCGGGCGAGGCGTGGAACTTGTCGAGCGGGAAACCGCGCCGCGTGTCCGAGCTGGCGCGGGGTCTCTGCGCGCGTCTCGACATCGAGCGCGAGATCCGCTTCGCCCATCACGCAACGGTCCCGCTCGTTGGAAACTCGCACAAGTTGCAGACGGCGACAGGCTGGTCGCCGACGCGACCCCTCGACGAGACCTTGGACTGGATCACTTGGCCGGAAGAAAACGCTTGAGGTCTTCGTCGATCCGCCCGATCCAGTCACTGCCATGCCGAAAATCGCACTGATCACCGGAATCACGGGCCAAGACGGCAGCTACCTCGCGGAGTTCCTCCTCGAAAAGGGCTACCACGTCCACGGCGTCGTCCGCCGCGCGTCCCTCTTCAACACGGACCGCATCGATCACTTGCACATCGGCGAAACGCCGCACCCGAACCTCTATCTGCACTACGGCGATCTATCCGACGCCGGCGCTCTGCGCAGCTTGATCGAGGAGATCGAGCCCGACGAGGTCTACAACCTCGGCGCGCAGAGCCACGTGCGCGTCAGCTTCGATCAGCCGGAGTACACGGTCGACGTCACGGCCGTCGCGGTGATCCGCTTGCTCGAGGCGATCCGTGGCTTCCAAAAAGGTGGCGGCAAGAAGGTGCGCTTCTTCCAGGCCAGCTCGAGCGAGATGTTCGGCAACGCGCCGGCGCGCCAGCACGAAGGCACGCGCTTCCAGCCGCGTTCGCCGTACGCGTGCGCGAAGGTCTACGCGCACTACCAGGTCGTGAACCACCGCGAGAGCTACGGGCTCTTCGCGTGCAGCGGGATCCTTTTCAATCACGAGAGCCCGCGCCGCGGCGAGACGTTCGTCACGCGCAAGATCACGCGCGCCGCGACGCGCATCAAGTTCGGCCTCCAGGACAAGCTCGTGCTCGGCAACCTCGACACGCGCCGCGACTGGGGTTTTGCCGGCGACTACGTCGACGCGATGTGGCGCATGCTCCAGCAGGACAAGCCCGACGACTACGTCGTGGCGACGGGCAACTCTATCGAGCTCCGCGAGTTCCTTGAACTCACGTTCGGGGAGCTCGATCTCGACTGGAAGAAGTACGTCAAGACGGACCCGCGCTACCTGCGCCCCGCCGAGGTGCCGCACCTCGAGGGTGACGCGTCCCGCGCGCGACGCGTGCTCGGCTGGGAGCCGAAGACGAGCGTCGAAGCGCTCGTCTCCATGATGGTGGCGTCGGACCTCGTTCTAGCCGAGCGAGAGATGGTGCTCCGTTCGGCCGGCCACGAGGTCGAGCCGCGCTTGGGATACCGCTGAGCTCGCGCGGGTTTGCCGACCGGGCGGACGGATCGGGCTGGCCAACTGGAC
>JANLUN010000059.1:0-1846 GCA_031363505.1 Planctomycetota bacterium
GCGCGCTACAACGCGGCGATCGCGGTCAGTCGCGAAGTCGTGCGCCCGATCGCGCGTCCCGATCCGTGGAAGGAGAGCTTCGGTCCGCCCACCGGACCGCGTTATCCGATCGGTGGCGACGAGTACGGCATGTCGCTCTGAGGGCGCATCACGCGGGTGTTTCGCGCTCGATGATCCGCCAGAGCTCGCGCGCGGCGACGCTTCGAAGCTTCGGATCGGGCTCGACGGCGATCGGATGATCGACGAGGAGCAGGAGCGGCAAATCGTTATGCGAGTCCGAGTAGAACCAACTCTCGCGGACGTCGGACATCGTGCAGCGCTGTGACTCGAGCCATTCCGCGAACCGGGCGACCTTTCCTTCGCGAAAACACGGACGTCCGTCGACGCGGCCGGTGAAGCGGCCGTTCTCTCGCTCGGCGCGCGTCGCGATCAAGTGCTCGATCGACAGCGCGTCGGCGATCGGCCGCGTGAGAAAGTCGTTCGTCGCGGTGATCATGACGAGCGTGTGGCCGAGATCGCGGTGCTCCGAGACGAGCTCCCGCGAGCGGCGTGGAATGCGCGGAAGGACGCGCTCGGCGAGGAAACGCTCGCGCCATGCCAAGAGCCTCGGCATCGGCTCGCGCGCCAGCGGCTCGAGTTGAAAGCGCAGGAACACGTCGATGTCGAGCGTGCCGGCGTGGTACTCGGCGTGAAACGCGCGCGTGCGTTCGAGATCCGCCGCGCCCTCCGCGGCGAGGAGCTCACCCCACTCGAGATCGCTGTCGCCATCGAGGAGCGTGTTGTCGAGGTCGAAGAGGGCGAGTTGCACGGATGCGCGGGGATAAGGGTCGACAATCGGCGGCGACGGATCGCCAGCCGATGCTACTCCCTGCGTTCGATTTGCAGCAGCACGTCGTCGCCCGAGGGCTTCACGTTCGCGAGCTTCACGGGCTTGTAGAGATTCCCGAAGTCGACGAGCTCGAGGTCGTAGGCGAGGTCGCGCAGGTCTTTCATCTCGAATCGTCCGGCGTCATCGGGCAGCGCGACACGGCTCAGCCGCTCCTTCGTCTTCGTGTCCGTGAACGCGACGTAGACGCGTTCGGGTGACTTGCCCGACGTGTCGATGACGCGACCGCGGATCGTGAACGTCGACCGAAACGCTTCGAGCGTGATGACGATCTCGTCGCCGCCGGGCTGGACCCCGTCGACCGATCGCGAGTCGTGGAAGAGACGCGGATCGTCGACGAAGAGGCGGAGTGGACCCTCCGCATCGGTGGGGAGTTGGAACCGGCCGTCGACCGAAGTCGTCGTCGATGCGATGGGTTCGGACGCGGACTTCGCACCGAAGAGAAGCACACGACAGTCGCCGAGGGCTGCGCCATCGGGGCCGGCGACGCGGCCGCGAATCTCCGCACTCGAGGCGCGCAGGACGACGTCGTTACCCGATTCGCCGGCTCGAAGCTCGATCGTGTGGGACGCAACGACACGCTCCTCTTTCGCCGTGTTACTGGCCGTGCGCTTCACGAGCTCGACGCGATAACGACCGGCGCCGAGGCTGTCGAAGACGAATCGACCGCGCGGATCCGGGCGCGTGCTACCGAGGCGCGAGCGGTCGTCGTCGGGCCCCCCGTTCGCGTGCAAGCGGACGATGTGTGATCCGTCGTGGAGGTTCTGGCCTTCGACGAGACCCGCGATCGAGCTCGGCGGCGACAACTCGATGTCGCCGATGTCCGTCGTCACGCTTCTGGCGGCGAGTGGGTCCACGTTAAGAACGCGCGCGCCGTGTCCCGCCGCGGTGACGACCATGCGGTAGGCGGTCTCCGGGTGCAGGTCGCGCAATTCGAACGAGCCGTCGTCGCTCGACTCG
>JANLUN010000581.1:0-1298 GCA_031363505.1 Planctomycetota bacterium
AGGACCGCGCGGTAGTAGTCGGGCTCCTCCGAGTGCAGGAAGCAGTCGGTCTGGTGACCGTGCTTCTTCAGGACGGACGAGAGGACCTTGACGCCCTCGAACTCGTGGCATGTGGTGACGACGAAAGCGACTCGAGCCAAAACTGCCTACCTTGTGGGATCGGGACTTCGCGGAGGGGTGCTCACCCCTCCGGCGACGTGAAGCGCGAGCGTTAGAGGATACCCGACCGGAAGAGGTTCCGGGGAACGCGCGGCGGGCCGTTATTGGGTGGCGTACCATCGTCGAACATGCCGCACGACGCCTCGCGGGCCCGTTTCGCACGTCCATCGTGGAGGACGCCGATCGATCTCCTGATCTGGCTCGGCCGCCACGAGCTCGCGACCCTGCTCATGCTCGCCGCCGTCGCTGGCGGAATCTGGCTGTTCCTCGCGCTCGCGTCGGAGGTCCGCGAGGGCGAGACGCGCGCGCTCGACGAGCGTCTGCTGCTCGCGCTCCGCAATCCGGCCGATGCGTCCGACCCCCTCGGGCCGCCGTGGTTCGAAGAGGTCATGCGCGACTTCACCGCGCTCGGCGGCATCGGCGTTCAAATCGTTTTCGTCGCCGTGACGACGGTCTTCCTCCTGCTCGACGACAAGAAGCACGCGGCGGTCTTGCTGCTCGCCGCCGTGGGCGGAGCGCTCGTGCTGTCGCTCTTCATGAAACATGGGTACGAACGGCCACGCCCCGATCTCGTGCCGCACGGATCGGTCGTCATGACGTCGAGCTTTCCGAGCGGGCATTCGACCCTCGCCGCCGCCACGTATCTGACGCTGGGAGCGCTGCTCGCGCGCGTGCAAGCGCGATGGCGCATGAAAGCGTTCGCGATCTTGGTCGCAGCGATGATCGCGGGACTCGTCGGCGCGAGCCGCGTGTACCTCGGTGTCCATTGGCCGACCGACGTGCTCGCAGGATGGACCCTCGGTGCGGTGTGGGCTTCCGCGGTGTGGCTCGCGGCTCGCGCGCTTCAATCGCATGGACAGGTGGAGTCGAACGCACCAGAGCACGACATCCGCGGTCACGCGTGAACCACGTCACTACTTCGTCTTGAGCTCGATCTCGGCGAGCATCTCGCGCGCGCCAACGAGGCTCGGATCGAGCTCGAGCGCCGTCTTGCACGCGGCCATCGAACGATCCCACATCTGCGCGAAGCCGTACCAGCGCGCCTTGAACAGCCACACGACGGCGTTCTTCGGCTCGAGCTCGGTCGCTTCCTCGATGTACCGCATCGACTCGGGGTAATCGCCCTTCATCGCCAGCGC
>JANLUN010000588.1:0-2996 GCA_031363505.1 Planctomycetota bacterium
GTGGCCGAATCGCGCTTCGACCACATTGCTCTCCGGCATCCCGAAGGGACGGATGGAGAGTCCGCTCGCGCCACCGACGTACACGAACGCGCGGCCCTCGCTCGCCTGTCCGTTCTCGAACAGGTTCGCGCCGACGATCACGTCGGAGTAGCCGTCGCCGTTCACGTCGCCGGCCGTCGCGACGGACCAACCGAAGCGCGCGCCCAGTTGATCGCCTTCGGCGGTCCACGCCGCGACGGTGGAGAGTCCGTCGCTCGAGCCCAAGTACACGAACGTGCGCCCTTCGTTGAGCTCGCCGTTGTCGAAGCCCCGCGCCGCGACGATCACGACGCTGTATCCGTCGCCGTTCACGTCGCCCGCGGTGGCGACCGCGGAGCCGAACGCCGCGAAGTCTTGATCGCTCTCGGCGATCCACGCCGCGTTCGTCGAGAGCCCGACCGCGGAACCCAGGTACACGAGCGCGCGGCCCTCGCTCATCTCGCCGTCGCTGAAGAAGATCGATCCGACGATGACGTCGCTGAATCCGTCGCCGTCGACATCACCCGCCGTCGCTACGGCGAGCCCCGTGTGCGCGAGCGCTTGATCGCTCTCGGTGGTCCAAGAAGGACTCGCGGTGAGACCGGAGCTCGAACCGCGGTACACGTACGCGCGCCCTTCGTCTTGCTCGCCGTTGTCGTATTGATCCGCGCCGACGATCACGTCATCGAATCCGTCGCCGTCGACGTCGCCGGCGGGCGCGACGGAGATGCCGAAGTGCGCGTCGGCTTGATCGCTCTCGGCCGTCCACGCCGGACTCGCGGCCAGCCCCGAGCTGGACCCGAGGTACAGGAACGCGCGGCCTTCGTTCGTCTCACCGCCGTCGTGTTGGTACGCGCCGAGGATCACGTCGCTGAAGCCGTCGCCGTTCACGTCACCCGCGGTCGCTACGGAGATGCCGAGTGAGGCGTCGAGCTGGTTGCTCTCCGCGGTCCACGCGGCGTTTACGGCGAGACCCGTGCTCGAACCCAAGTAGACGAACACGCGGCCTTCATTCGCCTCGCTGTTGTCGTACTGCCATGCTGCGACGATGACGTCACTGAAACCGTCGCCGTTGACATCGCCGGCGGTCGCGACAGAGTTGCCGAACTCGGCGTTCGATTGATCGCTCTCGGCGGTCCACGCGGCACTCGTCGAAAGTCCGCCCTCGGCACCGAGGTACACGAACGCGCGGCCTTCACCGAGCTCGCCGTTGTCGTAGGTCGGCGCGCCGACGATGACGTCGCTGTAGCCGTCGCCGTTGACGTCGCCCGCGCTCGCGACCGAAGCGCCGAACCAAGCGCCGAGCTGATTGCCTTCGGCGGTCCACGCGGGTCCGCTCAAGATCGGATCGACGGTCAGCGGGTACACGGCATACGCGTCGTCGAGCGCGATGCCGAGGCCGGAAGCGCTCGGCAGGAAGCGCGCGTCGAGCTCCCGTCCCGTCGCATCGAACGCCGTCAATCCCGTGTAGCGCAGTCGCGTCGTGCCCGTGGCGTCGACGAAGACGCCCGAGCGCGAACCCGCGTCGATGCGCAAGTCGAGATCGCCGCCGACCTCGAGGCCGATCCACAGCGGACCGATGCCGGCTGGGGGACGCGCAATCGTCCAGCCTTGCTCGACGCCGCGCTCGTCGTTGACGAACCATTCCGTCAGCGAGCCGTGATCGAGCTCGGCGCGCTCGTTCGTGACGCCGACATCGGCACGATTCAGTTCGGTCGCGTGGCCTGCGCGGCCGAAACTTCGAGTCGACAGCACGAGCTTCCAAGGTGCGATCGTCGACTCGCGCGGCACGATCTCGATGCCCGCGCTCGACACGCGGCTTCGGAATCGTTGCGCGCGGTTGGGAGCCGTCCAAGCAGGTTCGTCTTCGTCGAGGCGTGAGAAGTGGTACTCACCGCGTCGAAGCTCGGTCGACACTTCGCCGAACCAGCTCGAGTGCTTGAGTTCGTCGCGAGCAAGGCCCTGCGCGACGACCGGCGTCGCGAGCGTCGAGAACGCTGCGAACGCGCACGAGAGCGTGAACGGGTTCATGGGAGGAACGCTCGCCGCCTGCGTCACCACTTCCGCTGAATCGCACCCGCGCGCAGCTTCGCCTCGGTGACGTTGTTCCACGGAATCGACACCCACGGCGTCACCGGGAAAAGCGGGTTGTTCGTGCGCAAGCGCGCGCGCCAGTGGAACGCGCGACGCGCGTCGAACAGGGTGTGATTGTTGTTGCCGACCGTCAGCGCTGGATTCGGCGTCGAGTGGAACAGCACGAGCTCGTTGAACGTGAGCGGCGATCCCGTGATCGTCTGCTCCGCGCCCGACTTGATGTGGCTGCCGTCGAACGGCGTGCCGAGCGGCCTGACTTCCCACTCGAGGCGCGCTTTCGGAGTCAGTCCGCTCGCCCAGGCGAATCCGGTGAGCGCGCGATCGAAGCCGAGGCGAATCCGGAACTCGTGCTTGTCGTTCGAGCGGCCGAGCAAGTCGATCGGCGCTGCGTCGCTCGCTTGGCGCTGCTGCGGCGCGAGCGTCCAGCCGCCCCGGCCTTCGTTGCCGAGGTAGACGAACGTCCGGCCCTCGTTCACCTGTCCGCCGTCGTACGCGGACGCGCCGACGATGACATCGCTGTATCCGTCACCATTCACGTCGCCCGCGGTCGCGACCGATACGCCGAAGCTCGAGTCGGCTTGATCGCCGCCCGCGCTCCAGGCGCGATTGCCGAGCCCAGAGCTCGACCCGAGGAACACGAAAGCGCTGCCCACGTCGGTCGGCGCGTCGAATCCGTTCGCTCCGACGATCACGTCGCTGTAGCCGTCGCCGTTCACGTCACCGGCGCTCGCCGCGCACACGCCGAAGTTCGCGCCCGTCTGATTCCCCTCCGCCGTCCAGTTGGCGTCGGTGGAGAGTCCTTGACTGGATCCCATGTACACGTACGCGCGGCCCTCGAACGACTGGTCGTTCGTGTAGCGCGATGCGCCGACGATGACGTCGCT
>JANLUN010000607.1:0-1245 GCA_031363505.1 Planctomycetota bacterium
CGCCGCGCCGGTGTCGAGCGAGCGTGCCACGTCGACGCAACCGGGTTCGCCGACCGCACAAGCTCTCCCAGCGACAACGGTCGCGTCGATCGCGCCGTCCACGCCCGCAGCGTCCGCGCCTGACGAAGACACCGCGTCCGTCGACGATTCGAAGCCGATCCAAGTCGCAGCGGTCTTGCGCGGCACCGCATGGGAGCGCGGCTTCGCGCCGCTGACGCACACCGGCGACGAAGCGCGCGGCATCGGTGCGCTCTACCGGGAGGTCTTCGAGGACGAGCGCCCCGTGCTGGTGCTCGAGAAGCGCAAGGCTTCGCGCGCAGCGTTGGAAGCACTCGCCTCGAAGGCGCGCTACGTGCACATCGCGACGCACGGTTGGTTCGCGCCAGAGTCGATCAGATCGTGGAGCGATCCCGAGCCGATCGACAAGCAGAGCGACTTCGGCTCGCGCATGAGCGGCGCCGAGCAAGTGAAGGGCATGAGCCCGATGCTGCTCTGCGGGCTCGCACTCGCCGGCGCGAACTTGCCGGAGAATGCAGTCGGTCGCGCACCGGGGCTCGTGACGGCGGACGAGCTGTCGACGCTGGATCTTTCGAACTGCGAGCTGGTCGTGCTCAGTGCCTGCGACACCAACGTGGGTGAGCGCCGAGCGGGTCAAGGCGTCGCGAGCTTCCAGAAGGCGCTGCAGATGGCTGGAGCACGTAGCGTGATCACTTCCCTATGGAAGGTGCCCGACGAAGCGACGAAGGAGCTGATGCTCGACTTCTACCGGCGTCTATGGGTGGAGAAGAAGCCCAAGCACCAAGCGCTGTGGGAAGCGAAAACGAAGCTGCGTGAAGCGAAGGACGAGCGTGGTGAACCGAAGTACACGACGCGCGATTGGGCTGCTTGGGTCCTCACGGGCAATCCCGACTGAGCAAGTCCGGGGTGGAGAGCCCGTGAGCTGTCGCGGTCTCTAAAGCGACGTATCCTGAGCGCCCATGTGGACGTCGCTCGCGCTCGCCGTCTCGCAGCGCTTCGAGCCCGCGCCTGCGACGCCATTCGACCGGGTGATACCGCTCGAGCACGCTTCCGGAGGGTCACGCGGATCTGCAAGAGGCGCGGATGAACCTGGCCGGGACGCTGCAGCTCTGCGGCGACATCCATGGCGCGCGCGCACTCGACGAGGAGGAGCTCCGCGTCGCCGCGCAGACGTCGAAAGAGAATGAGATCGAAGTGCAGCAGACCCGCGGCAACCTCGCCTCGATG
>JANLUN010000609.1:0-1889 GCA_031363505.1 Planctomycetota bacterium
GCAGCGACGGCAGGTCGAACGCGGCCTCGCGACGCTGTGCATCTCAGGTGGCATGGGCCTCGCGACCGCGTTTCACCGCACGGGCAAGTGACGAGCAACTCAGAAGCAAACGACGCGAAGGAAATGATGAACATCAAGAAAGTCGGCGTGATCGGGTGCGGATTGATGGGGCACGGGATCGCTCAAGTGGCGGCGCAAGCCGGCTGCTCGGTGATCGCGGTCGAGAGCGACCAAGGCGCGCTGACGAGCGGCCTGGCGCGCATCGACAAGAGCCTCGCGAAGATGGCCGAGAAACAAGTCGAGAAGGGCAAGAACGCCGATCAGGCCAAGTCCGAAGCGCAAGCGGTCCGCGCGCGCGTCACCGGCAGCCTGAACCGCAAGGATCTCGCCGACTGCGATCTCGTGATCGAAGCGATCGTCGAGAACCTCGACGTGAAGAAGTCGCTCTTCGCGGAGCTCGGACAGCTCTGCAAGAAGGAGACGATCTTCGCTTCGAACACCTCGTCGTTCCCGATCCGCGAGATGGCGAAAGCGTCCGGCCGGCCGAAGAACGTCGTCGGCCTGCACTTCTTCAACCCGGTGCAGCTGATGAAGCTCGTCGAAGTCGTGCGTACCGACGACACGTCCGAGGACGTCTTCGCGTCCGCGCGCGCGTTCGGCGAGGCGTGCGGCAAGACGCCGGTCGGCTGCAAGGACACGCCAGGTTTCGTGGTCAATCGGCTGCTCGTCCCGTACATGGTGCAGTCGCTGATGATGCTCGAGCGCGGTGACGCGACTGCGCAAGACATCGACACCGCGATGAAGCTCGGCTGCGGCCATCCGATGGGACCGATCGAGCTCACGGACTACGTCGGGCTCGACACGACGCTCGCGATCCTCGAAGGTTGGGTCGCGGCGCACCCCAAGGAACCGGCGTTCGCGATTCCTGCGATCCTCAAGAAGAAGGTCGCGGAGAAGAAGCTCGGCCGGAAGTCGGGCGAAGGCTTCTACAAGTGGCAGGGGGACAAGCGGCTGTGATGCCCGTCCCGGCCCTTCTCGCGCTCGCCGCGCTCGCGCTTCCGCAGGGAAGTCCGAGCGTGAAGTGGGAGCCCCCGCGCACTCCGTACATCGACGGGACCCCGTTCGTCGTGCGCGTGAACATCCAAGCTCCGAGAGACGGTGCGTCGCTCGAGTCGTGGATGCTCGAGCCGTCGGCGTTCACGGTCGACGGCAAGCCTCTCGCCGAACGCGGCGAGTCGCGCGCGGTGAAGCTCGCTCCGGGCGCGAAACTGACGCTCGAAACCGACCTCGCTCCGCTCCTTGCGAACTCGCCGACTTTCGAACGCAGAGCCTTCAAGCTGGGCTACGCCCGCGGCGTCGTCGAGAGCGAAGAAGTCGAAGTCGGCTACGTTCCGGCCGCCGACAAGGGCCTCGACTTCATGACGATGCCGGTCGAGGACCTCTCCAAGTACCACGTCTTGCTACGCACGAATCGCGGCGACATCGAGCTCGAGTTCTGGCCCGACGTCGCGCCCAATCACGTGCGCAACTTCCTCGACCTGTCGTACGCCGGCTTCTACGACGGCAAGACGTTCCACCGCGTGATCCCGAACTTCATGATCCAAGGCGGTGATCCGACCGGCACCGGCGGCGGCAACACTCCGCGCAAGGTGAACGCCGAGTTCAGCGCCAAGAAGCACGTCGCTGGAGTGCTCTCGATGGCGCGGATGGGCGATGACATCAACTCCGGGTCGTGCCAGTTCTTCATCATGCACGCGGCGCGTCCGGACCTCGACGGCAAGTACTCCGTGTTCGGAAAACTCGTCAGCGGTCAGGACGTGGTCGACAAGATCGCGACGACGAAGCGCGGCGCCAACGACAAACCGACCGAGCCGCAGGTGATCGTGAAG
>JANLUN010000631.1:0-4143 GCA_031363505.1 Planctomycetota bacterium
GCGCGAGGGCCACAACTAGATGGTCTTCACCGAAGGACGCTTCTTCGTCCTGTTCGTGCTGTGCGTGTGCTTCTACTGGTCGCTGCGCGGGCACACGGCACGCAAGTGGTGGTTGCTGCTGTGCAGCGCTGTGTTCTACGGCGCGTGGGACTGGCGCTTCCTCGGCTTGATGTACGTGTCGGTGACCATGGACTGGTTCATCGGCTGGATGCTCGGCCGCGATCCGGTGCCCGGCGGACGTCGACTGTGGCTGGCGATCTCGCTCGTCGGAAACCTCGGGATCCTGGGCTTTTTCAAGTACTTCAACTGGTTCGTGTCGTCCGCCGTCGAGTTTGGATCGTGGATGGGATTCGACGTGCACGCCCCGACGCTGGCGATCGTGCTGCCGGTCGGGATCAGCTTCTACACGTTCCAATCGATGAGCTACACGATCGACGTGTACCGCCGCGAGCTGCCGGCGGCAAAGAGCTACCTCGACTTCGCGCTGTTCGTCACGTTCTTCCCCCAATTGGTCGCTGGGCCTATTGTTCGCGCGATCGACTTCCTGCCGCAGCTCACGTCACTGCGCTTCTGGAAAGATGTCAACGTGCGCGCGTGCGCGACGCTGTTCGTCATTGGGTTCATCAAGAAGGCGTGCATCGCGGACAACATCTCGCCGACGGTCGACACGGTGTTCGCGGCTCCGGAGGCTTGGTCGGCGGCATCCAATTGGATCGCAGTGATCCTCTACGCGATCCAGATCTACTGCGACTTCTCGGGTTACTCGGACATGGCGATCGCGACGGCGGGGCTGCTCGGATACCGGCTGACGCTGAACTTCGACTTCCCCTACCTCGCCAAGAACATCACCGAGTTCTGGCGGCGCTGGCACATCTCGCTGTCGACGTGGTTTCGCGACTACCTCTACATTCCGCTGGGAGGCAACCGGCGCGGTGCAGGACGCACGTATCTGAACCTCGGGATCGTGTTCTTCCTGTGCGGACTCTGGCACGGCGCGAGCTGGACCTTCGTCGTGTGGGGCCTGATGCACGGCGCGTTTTTGATCGCGCACCGCGTGTGGAAGAGCGCCGTGCCGGCGGACACCGTGGCCGGTCGATTCGCCGCGACACTCGGCGCGCCGCTCACGATGCTCAGCGTGCTCGCGGCGTGGGTCGTGTTCCGCAGCGAAAACCTCGAGAAGTCGTGGACGATGTTCGGGATGCTCGCGGGCGGGGCGACGAGCACCGCGCGCGAGCTGAACGCGTGGTGGTTCATGATGCCCACCCTCTTGCTCGCCGTGCACATCGGCGCGCAGCGCGGCGTGCCCGCGTGGATCGGCGAGCGCATGTCGGACACCAGTTGGGGCGTGTGCTACGGACTCGCGTGGGCGCTGACGCTACCGTGGGTACAGACGGGCTACATCCCGTTCATCTACTTCCAGTTCTGATCAGCCGACGCACTGCGCGATGACCCACAGCGAACGCACCTCGAAGCAGTGGCTCTGGCGCGCGCTTCCGCTGCTCGTATTCGCGGTGCTGCTCGTGCGCACTGCGTGGGTCTGCGACGACGCGTACATCACGTTCCGCACAGTCGACAACTTCCTTCACGGCCACGGACTGCGATGGAACGTGTTCGAGCGCGTGCAGGTCTACACGCACCCGCTGTGGATGATGTGCATGACGGCGATCGTGTTCGTCACGCGCGAGTTCTACGTCACGGGCATCGTGTTCTCGATGCTGCTGTCGCTCGCCGCGCTCGGCCATCTCGCGTTTCGGATGGCGAGCTCGACGGCCGCGGCGATCGCCGTCAGCGCGTTGCTCCTCTCGTCGAAGGCGTTCGTCGAGTACAGCACGAGCGGACTCGAGAACCCGCTCTCGAACCTGCTGCTCGTTCTGTTCATCGGCGTCTATCTGTCCAACCGCAAGCTCGTTTGGCTCGCGCTCCTCGCGTGCCTCGGCACGCTGAATCGGATGGACACGGTGCTGTTCTACGCACCGGCGCTCGCGCTGGAACTCTGGCGCGCGCGCTCGTGGCGCTCGGTCGGCACGGTGGCGCTGGCATTCGCGCCGATGATCGCGTGGGAGTCGTTCTCGCTCGTGTACTACGGCTTTTTCTTCCCGAACACCGCGTACGCGAAGCTCAGCACCGGCATCGAGGGAGCCGATCTCGCGCGCCAAGGTGTTCAGTACTTGCTGAACGCCTGCGAGATGGATCCTGTGACGATCGTCGGCATCGTGGCCGGCCTGATTGCACCGATTGCGCTGAGAGATCGGCGCAGGGCACCCATCGTCGTCGGAACGGCGTTGTACCTCGTCTACATCGTGAAGGTCGGCGGCGATTTCATGATGGGACGGTTTCTCGCCGCGCCGCTCTGCGCTTCGGCTGCCATGCTCATTGGGCTCGAGTGGCGTCGCAGCGTCGCGGCGGTCACGGGCGTCGCCGCGCTCGCACTGAGCTTCGTTCCGCTCCGACCGATGTTGACGACGGGCGCTAACTACGGCGACGTGCAGGATGAGTCGAACATCACCCACAGGGTCGGCGACCAGCGGTTCATGTACTACGCGGGTACGGGATTGCTCGACGCCTCCGAACGCGGTTGGGAGCCGACGAACCAGTGGATCGACGAGGGCCGTGCGCTCGCGCGCGGCAGTCCGTCGGTAAAGCAATTCGGCGCGATCGGATTCAAAGGGTTCTTCGCCGGACCGGACGTCGTGATCCTCGACTTCCACGCGCTCAGCGACCCCCTGCTCGCGCGGCTGCCCGCGGACGAACGCAAGAGCTTCGTCGTCGCGCACTACAAGCGCTCGCTGCCAGCCGGGTACGAAGCGTCGGTGCGCACAGGCCAAAACCTGATCGAGGATCCCGATCTCCGCGTCTACTACGACGCGCTGCGCAAGATCACGCAGGATCCCGTGTGGAGCGCGGATCGATGGAACGCGATCTGGGAGATGCAGACCGGGCACCTCGACGCGCGCATCAGTGCCTACGTCGCGCGGCAGCAGTGATCAGGGCCGCACGCGGAACACGCTTCCGCCGGGGAACGCGTTGTCGTCCCCGTACCGCTCGCGGAAGTAGGGCAGCATCGATTGGTCCGCCGGAATCGCGCTCCACAGCACGACCGTGTTGATGCCGTACTCGTCGATCACGCGTTCCGCGGCTTCCATCTCGCCGTCGCGGCGCACCGCGAAGAACAAGCTGTACACCGGCCGATCGAGATAGACCGAGTAGTGCCATCCGATCGGAGCCGCAACGCGCGCGTCGGGCGCGAGCCGCTGCCGGAATGCGTCGCACGTGCGCATGTACGCGGCGTGGATCGCTTCGATCCGATCCACATCGCGATACGGAGCCCAATCCACCCACACGAGCGCAGCGAGCGCCACGATCACGGCCGCACGCGCCGCGATCGCGTTCACTGCGCGCGTGATCGCCCACAGGACGCAGTCGACGAGCGCCGCGAGCGCGAGGAGCCACACCGGGAGCACGAGCCGACCTTGGAACCCGAAATACACGGCGAGCACGACGGTGACGCCGAGCGCCATGAACTCGGCCGAGCTGCGTCGCCTCACGAGCGCGACGACGATCGCCGCGAGCATGAAGGCGCCGATCGCGATCTCGAGCGCGCTCCCCTCGCTCGTCGACATGCGGCTGCCGAGCATCGACGTGATCTGCTGCGCGCGCTGCGGCACGCGTTCGAAGATGGCGGACAGCGGCCGGCGCGGCGACGACGGATCGCCGCCGTCGACGTGCCACATCGCGGTCGAGTACGAGTAGAGGAAGTTCTGGTCGACAGGCGGATCCGGTCGCGAGAGCGAATCGCGGATGCTCCACGGCGCGACGACGAGCGCCGTCGCGATCGCGAGGCCGAGCGCGCGCGAGCGCACGAACGCGAGCCAACCGCTGCCCCAACCGCCCCACCGCTGCTCGCAGAGATGCGCCGCGGCGCGCGCGCACAGGATCGCCGGCACGAGCAGCACGTTCACCGAGCGAACGTACGACGCCAGTCCGATCGCCACTCCGAGGATGAGGTCGCGCCGGACCGACGGCTTGCGCTCGGCCCAACGTTCGACGAGCAAGCAAGCGAGCATCAGCGCCGCTCCGGGGACATCGGACATCACCTGGTTGCACATCTGCCGGAAGCTCGGGTTCAGCCACACGACGATGGCG
>JANLUN010000632.1:0-1622 GCA_031363505.1 Planctomycetota bacterium
AGTGCTGGCAGGCTCGGTTCGATCGAGCTCGAGCGCGACCCAGCCGATCGCGAGTGCGACGGCGATCGAGAGCGCGATGAGCAGGAATCGTTGCGCGGATCGCATGGCGTCAGCGCTTCTTCGGCGGCGGAACGAGGAGGCGCTCGAGCCGATCGGCCTCCGCGGAACGCGCGGCCGCCGACCCGACCGGCCGGAATCGTCCATCGACGCCGGCCTGCTGCGCGAGCGCCTCGGCCGCGCGGATCTGCGCGAACGTGACGTCGCCGCCGCGCTTCCAGTCGACGCGCGCCGCCTGCGTCGTGGTGCCTTCGCGCAAGACGCGCACCAGGAACGGGATCGTGCGCGTGCGTCCGAGCGTGAGCGCGGCCGCGGCGCATTCGACCCGCACGTCGAGATCGGGGTGCGGCTTGGCGCCCGAGCCGAGCGCTTCGAGTCGCGCGCCGCATTCGCGCACCGCCGGATCGGGAGCGCGGAACGCGGCCGCGGCGACGACGTCGGACGCATCGCCCGTGGGATCGGCGGCCGCTTCGCGATCGACGCGGCGTTCTAGGCACGCGAGGAGCGCTTCCTGCGCGGCGGGATCGTGGCTCTCTGCAAGCAAGATCGCCGCGCGCACGGCGCGCTCGCCACCTTCGGCGAGGGCGGTCGACAACTCGGTAAGTGTCTGTGCGCCGAGTCGAGCTCGCGTGCCCCCGGGTAGCCACGCGCGCACCGCTTCCTCGAACAGCGCGCGGCGCAATCGATCCCACTCGGCGAACACCTCGACGGTTGGCGCCGGCGCGGCGCTCGGCGCGGCGCTCGGAGCCGGTGCGGCAGCGCGCGGCGGTTCCGTCGGTGCGATCGCCGCAATCGGAGGTCGTTCGCTCGCGCAACTCGCGAGCGCGACCGTCAGCGCGACGGACGCGGCGCGCAATCGGCCAGTCCAGAGCAAGTCGTGGATCGACATCGGTGCGCCGAAGCGTACCTCACGAGGCTCACCCGGATCGACGGCGGCGCGGCGCGCGGCCAGGTCTTTCAGGGAAGGAACGAACGCAGGCCCTTGCTGTCGGCGATCCACAATCGGCCGCGCGGGATCAGTGAGTGGGGCGCTTCCCACGCGACGTACGTCCATTCGCCCTCGCGGAGCACGGTGAATGCGGCGGCCGGGCTGTCCTTGACCCGCACGGTGTAGACCGTCGCACCGACTTCGACGACCCAGTTGGACCACGGAGATTCCAGGATCGTCCCTTCGCCTGCGCGGCGGCGGAGCACGGCCATGCCGGACGAGGATCCGCGTTGCGCCGCGGCATCGGTGTCGTCTTCGGCGGCGACGGGTGGCTCGACTTCCGGGCGCAATCGCGTCGTCCACAGCGCGCGCGTCTCGTCGCGGAAGAGCGCGGTCACTCCGTCCGGTGTCGCGATCGGCCCGTGCACGGGCGGTGATTTCATCGCCCACGGACCTTCGAGCAGGCCCGACGCCGCCTCGACGATCCACGCTTCACCGTCTTCGGTGAGGACCAGCAGGAAGCCCTGCTTCTTGGGCAAGAACACCGGTGCGCGCGCCACGCCGCCGAGCGAGGGCAGCTTGTGCTGCCAGGCCGGCGTGCCGGCCTTCGAGAGGCGCGCGATCTGTCCGGATCGAT
>JANLUN010000731.1:0-1702 GCA_031363505.1 Planctomycetota bacterium
CATCGCGACGGTCTCCGGCTTCGCTTCGGTCAACGGCTTCCAGCTCGACCTGCAAGCCGGCCCGGCGATCTCCTCGTTCTGCCTTGGTGACGGCACCGGCACCCCGTGCCCCTGCGGCAACTCGGGTAGCGCGGGTCGCGGCTGCAAGAACTCGAAGGTGTCCGCCCCGTTCGGCGCGCTGCTCACCGCGGTCAACGGTCTCGGTAACCCGAACCCGAGCGTCAGCGTCACCGCGAATGACCTCGGCCTCAAGGCCGAGAACATGATGGCGGGCAGCTACACGATCTTCTTCCAAGGCACCACGAGCCTCGGCGCCGGCAACGTCTCGCCGTTCTACGACGGTCTCGAGTGCGTCGGCGGCACGGTCCTCCGTCTCGGCCGTATCACCACGATGGGCGGCACGAACACCCTCGCCGGTGTCGCCGGCGTCGCCGGCCTCGCGGCCGCGGCTCAGACGCGCCACTACCAAGCGGCGTACCGCAACTCGGTCAACTTCTGCACGCCGGCGACGCTCAACACGTCGAACGCGTTGACCGTCAACTGGACCCCGTGATCCCACGGTGGTCGCAGGGCTCGCCGCGACCCAGCGGCGAGTGCTGATCGATGAAGGCGCGAGGCCGGTCCGAATGGATCGGCCTCGCGCGCTTTTGTGCGTGCATCGCGGTCGAATGCCGGCGGCGTGCGCGCATCACCCGCGCCGCAGGATCGGCGGTTCGTCGCCGACCGGGACAGCCACCGCATCCAAGCGGGGTTTGGCGACTAGCGGTACCCTGAATCCCATAAGTTGCACCGGAGACTTCGTGTGTCCAGGCGGCGTGTCGATCCGACTCGAGCCGGCCGACCACAGGTCTCGAGGGGCACCTCCGGTTTCTTTGCTCGCCAAGTCCACGGGCTCATCGCGGTCGAGAGCTCGCCCCCCCAAATACATTTCTTGAGGCGCATCAGATGAGTTCCCTTTTCACTAGCAACCGCTTCGCACAGCTCTCGGCCGCAGGAGCCCTGCTCGCCCTGATCACCCCGACTGCGCTCGCTCAGGACCTGAACATCGACGTCGGTGAAGACCTCTCGATCGGAACGTTCGGCGTTCCGACCGCCCTGCACGGCGCGGCCGCGGCGCAACCGGGCACCTGGAACGGGCTGACGGACGGCATCGCCGGCTTCGGATTCCCGGCGGACACGACGCCGTGGTACGTCGGCACGAACCTGCTCGACACCTCGGGCGCGGCGACGAAGGCGGACTGCGTCGCGATCACGAACGCGACATCGAGCGGCACCGGCGACTTCCAATTCAACAACGCGGCGACGCTCGGCAACGACCAAGCGCTGATGGACGACTGCATGGACATGGGCGGCGTCGGCAGCTCCGTCGCATGGACGTTCGACCAGCTCGCGAACGGCACGTACGACGTGTACACCTACGCCTGGGCACCCGACAGCGGCTCGTTCCTCTCGTCGGTCACCGTCCCGGACTCGCCCAGCACCAACCCACAAGTCTCGGGTGGCGCCTGGCCCGGCACCTACGCCCTCGGCATCACGCACACGAAGCACACCGTGCTCGTGACCCGCGGAACGTTGACCGTGAACGTCGCGACGCAGAGCGGCTTCGGATCCGTCAGCGGATTCCAGCTCGACCTGCAAGTGCCCGCGGTCTCGAGCTTCTGCTTGGGTGACGGCACGGGCTCGCCTTGCCCGTGCGGAAACA
>JANLUN010000734.1:0-1486 GCA_031363505.1 Planctomycetota bacterium
CTCCGCGACCTCCGCGACCGGCGCCGCATCCGCGAAGAGGCGCAGCTTCTTGCGGTCGTACGACAGCTCGATCTGCGTCCAGCGCCCGGGCGTGACGACGTGCGGCGGGCTCGCGATCGGAATGCGACCGCCGCGCTGCTCCTGACCGAGCTCGTCGGTGAGCTGGCCGACCACCCAACCATGGATCGAACCGTCGGGCGCGACATCGAGGCTCACGCTCTCGCCCGCGCGCAACACCGCGCCGCTGCGACCGGCACCGACGCGCACCGCGCATCCGATCGCGAATCCTTCGCGCAGATCGAACGACGGATCAGTATTCACCGGGAACTCGACGCGCGAGCGCGAAGGCTCGCCCAGGAACGAGATCGCGCGGCCTTGGAAGCCGTCGTCCACGAGCTGACCGCCGAAGTGCGCACCGGAGAGGCCGAACGCGCCTTCGATCGGCAGCGTCTCGAAGTGCCAGGTGCCGATCACTTGCAAGCCTTCGGAACGGATCGTCCGCGTCGCGCGGTCGATCGTCACGCGCGCCGGCGCATCGCGCGCGACGGCCCAGTTGTGCGCGGAGCGCAGGACGTTCTCGACGAGGCTCGACGCGACGCGATCGCCGAAATCGAGGCGGGCGAACGCGCCGACGCCGATCCCTAATAGAAGAGCGATCAGCCCCATCACGAGCAGGAGCTCGATCAGCGTGAAGCCCCCCCGCCGCCGATCTCGCTGCTCCAGCGAGATCGGCTTCCATCGGTGGTGCTGTTGACGTGACACTGGCCCTTCTTCTCAGACTCAGTCGACGTTGAAGTTCGTGATGTCGTCCTCGGTGCCGAACTGGCCGTCCATCCCGGCCGAGATCAATTGGTAGCGCGTCGGGTTCGCGTACGACTTCGTCTTCGAGTTCATGCGCGCCGTCACGTTGCTCTCGATCGGCTCACCGGTGGTCGGATCGGACGTCGCGTAGTGCACCGTCTTGCCGTAATCGCGCCGGTGGAGGTACGCGATCGGGTTGCCCCAGTGATCGCCGAGCTCGAAGAGCGACGCGACCGGAAAGCGCGCCATCGGACGCTTCGCCGCGTCGTTGTCGGTGTTCACGAGGCTGTCCTCGGAGAGTCCGACGCCGCCCCATTCGGTCGACCACAGCGAGAGCACGAGCGCTTCCGCGCCGACGTTCGTCGCATTCGACGGCGGTCCCCACTTCTCGAGGAACTGACTGGGCGGGTAATCGCCGAACTGCGTCTCGTACTCGGCGATCGCGCCGTCGAGCTGCGTCAGGAAGTTGCGCGTCAGCTTGGCTTCGGCGATGTCCTGCGCACCGCGCAGGCGCGGCAGGAGCACGACCATCAAGATGCCGAGGATGACGAGGACGGCGAGCAGCTCGACCATCGAGAAGCCTGCCCGCCGTCGAGTTCGCTGTCGCAGCGAACTCGACATCCCTCGGTGGAGCCGGACGCGCGTCATCACTGCCGCTCCCGGTACACGAGCTCGACGTCGTCGA
>JANLUN010000742.1:0-11832 GCA_031363505.1 Planctomycetota bacterium
CTACTCGGGCACGTTCATCTGCACCGCGGTCACGGAACCGGGGCTCGGCGCGAAGGGCATCAGCGCCTTCGTCGTGCCGCGCGACATCAAGGGCTTCAGCATCACGCCCGGCGAAGAGAAGCTCGGCATGCGCGGCTCCGATTGGGCGAGCCTCGTCTTCCAAGACGCGCGCATTCCCAAGGATCACCTGCTCGGGCCTGAGGGCGAGGGCTTCATCACCTTCATGAAGACGCTCGACGGCGGGCGCATCTCGATCGGCGCGCTGTCGCTCGGCATCGCGCAGGGCGCGTACGACGTCGCGAAGAAGTACGCGCTGGAGCGCGAAGCGTTCGGCAAGCGGCTCGCAGATCTTCAGGCCGTCAGCTTCAAGCTCGCGAACATGGCGCTCGACATCGAAGCGGCACGCCACCTCGTGTACCACGCCGCGCGTCTCAAGGACGCCGGCAAGCCGTACACGAAGGAAGCGGCGATGGCGAAGCTGTACGCGTCCGAGTGCGCGATGCGCGTCACGTACGACGCGATCCAAGTCCACGGCGGTTACGGCTACAGCCGCGAGTATCCGGTCGAGCGCATGTGGCGCGACGCCAAGCTGTGCGTGATCGGCGAAGGCACGAGCGAGATCCAGCGCATCGTGATCTCGCGCCAGATCCTGCGCGGCGGTTGACCAGATCGCGCGCATCGAAAGGACGCAAAGGCATGAAGGTCCCGATTCTCGTCAGCGTGTGTATCCTCGCCAGCGCGTGCTCGACGACGCACGGTTCGTACAGCGACGCCGAGGCGGCCTCGGCGAAAGCAAAGTTCGCGACGCTCGTTTCGCTGGCCGGCGAATGGTCGGGAAACGCGACCGGCGACGGACAGACGTTTCCCATGGCCGTTCGCTACCGCCTGACCGCGAACGGGAGCGTGGTGGAGGAGACGCTCTTCCCCGGCACGCCGCACGAGATGGTCACGATGTACCACCTCGACGGCGATCGCCTGATGCTCACGCACTATTGCTCGGCCGGCAACCAGCCGCGGATGGTTGCCTCGACGAGCGGCGACGCGAAGACGCTCGAGTTCGATTTCGTCGACGGCACGAACATGAAGTCGACGAACGACATGCACATGCACACGGGGAAGATCGTCGTGAAGGACGCCGATCACATCCAATCCTCGTGGCAAGGTTGGCAGGACGGCAAGCTGGATCCGAGCCACGTCGCGCAGTTCGAGGTCACACGTCAGCGGTGATCGCGTGAGTCTCCGCGCGCCCGCGTCGGATTCTCCGCCGCCGTGGGCGCCACGCCGCATCCAAGCCGGCGATTGGACCATCACGGCGCTGTCGGATGGTTTCCTCCGGCTCGACGGCGGTTCCATGTGGGGCGTCGTGCCGCAGAACTTGTGGCGCAAGATGACGCCGCCGGCGGAGGACAACACGATCCTGCTCGCGCTGCGGCCGTTCCTCGCCGTGCGCGGCAGGGACGTCGTCGTGATCGAGGTCGGCGTCGGACAGCGCTGGGAGGAGAAGTGGCGCAAGATCTACCACTTGCTCCCGACGGAGACGCTCGAAGGGACGCTGCGCGCCTGCGGCGTGACGCCGGCGGACGTGACGCACGTCGTCGCGTCGCACTGTCACTGGGATCACATCGGCGCGCAGGTCATCGAGCGCGACGGCGAGCTCGTGCCGCTCTTTCCAAACGCGCGCCACTACGCGCCGGCGGTCGAGATCGAGATCGCGAAGAAGCCCGGCCACGCGCGCTCCGGCTCGTATCGCGCGGAGGACGTGCTGCCGATCGAAGCCCGCGGCATGTACACGCCGTACACCGGCACGACCGAGATCTTGCCGGGCCTCGTCGCGCACGAGCTCGGCGGACACTCCGACGGAGTCGCCGTCATCACGCTGAACGAAGACGGCCCGGGCGACACGGCGATCTTCTGGTCGGACGTCGTGCCGACGAGCCACCACATCCAGCCGCCGTACATCATGGCGTACGACCTCGACGTCGTGCGCTCGTTCGAGCAGCGCTCGACGTGGCTCGAGCGTGCCGCACGCGAAAAGTGGATCGGGCTGCTGTACCACGACGTCGATCACGCGTTCGGACGGATCAAGCGCGCAGGCAAGCGCTATGACTTCGAGGCGATCGACGCGTAACATCCGGCGACCTCTCGTGATCGACATCCATTTCGGCGACAACCTCGAGGTCCTCGCGACGCTGCCCGATGCGTCCTTCGACTTGATCTACATCGATCCGCCGTTCAACACGGGGAAGAAGCAATCGCGCAGGCGGCTGCACACGATTCGCGACGACGCCGGAGATCGCACCGGCTTCCAAGGCAAGCGCTACCGGACGGTGACGATCGGCAAGCGCGGGTTCGCCGACTCGTTCGACGACTACCTCGCGTTCCTCGAGCCGCGGCTGGAGCACGCGCATAGGCTGCTCGCTGCGAATGGATCGTTCTTCCTGCACGTCGACTTCCGCGAGGTGCACTACTGCAAGGTGCTCCTCGACTCGATCTTCGGGCGCGAGTCGTTCCTGAACGAGATCGTGTGGGCCTACGACTACGGCGCGCGCACGACGAAGCGCTGGTCGCCGAAGCACGACAACATCCTGTGGTACGCCAAGGATCCAGAGGCGTACACGTACCGCAGCGACGAGATCGAGCGCATCCCGTACATGGCACCGAAGCTCGTCGGGCCCGAGAAGGCCGAGCGCGGGAAGACGCTCACCGATACGTGGTGGCACACGATCGTCAGCCCGACGGGCAAAGAGAAGACGGGCTACCCGACGCAGAAGCCGCGCGGCGTCATCGATCGGATCGTGCGCGTGCACTCGGAGCCGGGCGCGCGGCTGCTCGACTTCTTCGCGGGCAGCGGAACGTTCGGGGAGTCGGCGCGCGCGTTCGGTCGCGACGCGGTGCTCGTCGACGACAACCCGGAGGCCATCGCGGTGATGAAGCGTCGCTTCGCGAAAGCGGAGGACGTGCGCTTTCACGGCGGCAAGCGGATCGCGGCCGCCGTCCACGTGAAGGTGGTTCGGCCTCGCCGCAGCAAGCTGGCGGTGGTCCCCGCGGCAGAAGCTGCGGCAACCTCCGCCGAGTCGACCGTGAAACCGCGCTCCAAACGCGCGGCTGCGCCCGAGGCCGACGTCGCGGAGGTGAGCGCCGCTAGATCGCTTCCAGCTCCGCCGTCCGCACGCCGCCCGCGGCGAGCACCTCGCGCGCGATGACCATGTGATGTCGCGTGTGCACGACGCCGAAGCGCAGCCACTGCGGCGCGTCGAGCGGGCCGAGGAGTTGGTGCGGAACGAAGACGCGCCCGTGCGGAAGCTGCGCGGGATCGATGGTCTTCAGCTCCTGCCGAACGTCGACAAGCCACTGGAGCATGAGCTCGCGCTCGATGACTTCGGGCGGCCGCACCATGCGTGGAGACTGAGCGCGTCCCCTCGGCAGCTGGCCGGCGTGCAGGATCGCGAGCGCGGTCTCGCTCTGCGCGGCTTCACGGACGACGAGGGCGCCGCTCTCTTTCGTGAGGCTCTTCAAGTTGCGCACGATGAGCTCATTCGCGAGCGTCAGGTGAGCCAGGTGTTGCTCCGCCGACCAGCCGGAGATCGACGGCTCGGGACGTCCGAGAGCGTCGCCGTGCTTCGTGATCCATTCGTCGACGAGCGCGCACAGCGCCTTCAGTCGCGGTAGATCGAGCTGCGGGGAGAACTCCATGCGGCGGGCGCGTGGCGCGAAGTTATGCCGCTCGGCACGCACAATTGAAAGTCCGTCGATGCGCCGTGGACAATGAAATCATGCGCATCGTCTCCCTCTGCCCCAGCCTGACCGAGCTCGTGTTCGATCTCGGTCGCGGTTCCGATCTCATCGGCATTACGGATTACTGCGTGCATCCCGTGGACCGCGTCGGCGCGATCGAGAAGGTGGGGGGGACGAAGACGCCCGCGGTGGAGCGCATCGTCGAGCTCGCGCCCGATGTCGTGCTGCTCAACGACGAGGAGAACCGCAAGGAGGACGCGGAGGCGTTGACGGAAGCGGGCGTGCGCATCCTGTCGACGTTTCCGCGCGACTGCGCCGGGACAGCCGAGATGGTGCGCACGATCGCCGACGCGCTCGAGCGTCCGACGGAGGGAGCACGCATCGCCGCCGACATCGAAGCGCGCACGCGGCGCGTCGTCGATAGCTCGCGCGGGAAGCGCGAGGTCTCGTTCGCCTACCTCATCTGGCGCAAGCCCTGGATGAGCGTGAATCGCGACACGTTCGCGCACGCGCTGCTCTCGCAAGCTGGCGGTCGCAACGTCTTCGACGCACTTGCGGTGCGCTATCCCGAGATCACGCTCGACGACCTCGCGCGCGCGGCACCAGACCTTGTCCTCTTGTGCACCGAGCCATACCCGTTTCAGCGCAAGCACTTGTCGGAGCTATCCGATGCGACAAGCCTCCCGATCGAGCGCTTCGCGATCGCTGACGGCGAGTACCTGTCGTGGCACGGTTCGCGCACTCCGGCGGGAATCGACTACGCGGAGCATCTGATCACGACGGCGCGCGCGCGAATGGGTCGTTAGCAGCCAGATCTCGGTGCGCGCGCGTCCGGAGCGGCGGGACGACTCGGAAGCCGCTCGGAAGTCCAGGCCTTCCGAGTCGCGACCCGGCATCGGTTGCTCGTCGAGCGCATCGCCGCGCGCTGCGTGATCGATGTCGAGACGCACGCGGACATTCTTGGCGTCGCATTGAAGCTGCTCGCCGAGCGGGTCTAGCCTTCCGACGGACGCCAAGGCACGAGCGGTTTCTGGAACAGCTCTGTTGGCTTGTAGCGTGGATGCGCGGCCTCGCTCCAGGAGACGCGGATCAATCCGGACAGGTTCGCGTGCGCGTCGCTCGCGCCTGCGCGCGGACTCGGAGCTTCGAAGGCCGCGGCAGAGTAATAGAACCCGCCGAGCCCGATCGCGTGCACCAGCACGCGCTGCGGCGCGTGCGCCAGCGCTTCGGTCACGAGCGGGAGCGTCCCGCAGTCCGGATCGGGATCCTGGTGGTTGATCGTCGGCGGGATGCCGCGCCGGCGGATCGAGAGGCAGGCCGTCACTGCCTGCAGCGCCGAGGAGCCGGCACCGTGCTGGCCGAGCATCGACTTGATCGAGTGCACGGGGACATCGGGCAGGAGCTCGCCGAACGTCTCCCGCAGAGCGAGTGCCTCGATGCGGTCGTAGGCGACGGACGACGATCCGTTGGCGTTGACGAGATCGACGTCCGCGACCCTCCAACCCGCATCCGCCACCGCGCCGCGCAAGGCCCGCACGCAGGGCCGCAGGTCGACCTCCGCGTCCTTGTGCTTGTACTGGCGGTTGTAGCCAGCCGAGGCCTGGTGATAGCCAGCGAGGCGCGCATACACCCGCGCCTTGCGCGCTTGTGCGACGTCCTCGGCCTCGAGCAGCAGCGCTGCGGCGCCTTCGCCCAGCACGTTGCCGTCGCGACCGCGGTCGAAGGGCCGCGAGGCACGTGCCGGGTCGTCGTTGTAGCGCGTCGTCAGCGATTCGGAGGCGTTGAGCGCGGCGAACACCTCGGGGACGAGCTCGCAGTCGGTCCCAATGACGAGCATGCGATCGACCGCACCCGACTGGATCAGCCGCAGCGACTGGCCGAGCGCGTCGATGCCGGAGTTGCAGCCCGAAGTCGTCGTGAAGATCGGACCGCGAATGTTGAGCGTCGAGGACACGACGCAGGCCATGGAGTGGTGGATTCCGTGGAACGCGGTGTGAGGCGGCACGGGCAAGCCCTGCGCGTGCGCCGCGCGGCTGTCCATGATCGCCTGCATGTTCCCGACCGACGTGCCGACGTGGACGCCGAAGCGCTCGGGGTCGGTCGCGTCGACGTCGAGTTCGGCGTCGTGCAACGCGAGCACCGCCGCGGCGAGCGCGAACTGCGTCGGTCGCGGTGTGAAGCGCGCCATCTGCCCGCCGCGGTCGAGGTAGCGCTCGAGGTCGAAGCCCTTGACCTCGGCACCGATCTTCGAAGGCGAGCCGGAGACATCGCACAGGGTGACCGGGCCGAATCCATGCCGGCCGGCCATGAGCGCGTCCCAGAAGTCGTTGCGGCCACAGCCGATCGCGCTGATCGGGCCAATGCCGGTGAGGACGGCGCGCCGGGGAGGTTGTGTCGGGCGGTTCACGCTCAAACCCTACTAGGGGGGTGCAGCCTGCGCTACCGATCGCGAACGAGGACCGCGGAGAGGCCATCCAAGCGGGTGACACAGGAGAGCCCACCACCGTCGGACGCATTCGGGCATGCCTCCTGGTCGGTGAGTGGCGGAGCTTCAGGGCAGCTCGGCGGTCGGCGGACCAGAAGGCCGCGGGGCTCGGGTTCACGAGCGCTCGCGGAGGTCTTTCGGCGGTCTACCGCAGGATCGGGACGCAGGGCTTTCGTAGCTGCACTCCTGAAGTCGCGAGCGGGAGGCGCGAGCGGGTCGCGCGCTACCAAGCGAGCTCGGGCTCGAGCGACGCCCGGGCCGGCGCGCGGCGTGGAGGCCCGGTGGAGAGGCCGAGATGGGCGAGGATCTTGCGCACGACCAGACCGTCGGTGAGCAGGGCGATCAACTTGCGCGCACCGCCGCAGTGCGGACGGACGAGAACGTCGATGGCGAACACCCGCTTCATCAGCTCAGCCAACTCGTGCGGGTCGGGCGGTGGGCCTTGGGAGTGAGCGCTGGGCACGGGCCGACGACGATTCCCGCGAACATTCCCCACTTGGCGCCAACGCGGAAGACAGCATGGCATCCACAGGGACCACCACTCATGAGCACGGCGAAGGGCATCCCGACGGCAGACGAGCTCCAACGCCATGCGCGCTGGATACGCCGCTTGGCTGGAGAGCTCCTCCGGGACGAGGGAGCTGCCGAGGACCTCGTTCAGGAAGCTTGGCTTGCGGCCCTGACGCATCCTCCAGCGGATGGGCGTCTTCGACCCTGGTTGCGCCAGGTGGCGCGCAACTTCGCGCGCATGCGCCATCGCGGAAACGCGCGGCGCACGCAGCGTGAGCGCGAGGCTCAGCCCCCGGCAGCGCCAGAAGAGCCTGACGCAGACGTGCTGCGCCTTGAGGCTGAGCAGCGCCTCTCGCGCGAGCTTGCCGCGCTCGACGAGCCGTTCCGCTCGGTCCTGATGCTGCGCTACTACGAGGATCTCGAGCCGGCGGAGATCGCCGCGCGGCTGGCGTTGCCCGGCGGCACGGTGCGCTGGCGGCTAATGCGCGCCCACGCGTTACTGCGGCAGCGCCTCGATCGGGCCCACGGCGGCGCCCGCCGCGCCTGGGTGCTCGCCTTCGCTCCGCTGGCGCGCGTCTACGGCGCGGCGCCCACCGCGACGGTCGTCCTGCCGGGAGTCGTCATTATGAATCTCTTGAAGTTTTCCGCCGCCACGGCGGCCGTAGTCGCACTTGCCTTTGGGCTCTCGATCAGCGGCCTCCTGCCGGATTCTCTTTCCATCGCGCGCCGTGAGCGGCCGCTCGAGGTTTCATTCCGAGCGTTGGAGCCTGCACTCGGCGACGCGCCGATCGCGACGGAAGCCGTGCAGCTAGCGGCCGAGCCCGAGCCCGAGCGCGTCGCGCTGTCAACCGGGGGAACGCCCGAGCCCGCCAATGCGGCGCTGTCGGGCACCGCGACGATCGACGCGCGCCTCGTCGGCGGCGGGAAGGCCTTGAGCCACGCGCGACTGGTTGTCGCCCACGACGGTGCGCGCAGCGAGGCACTCTCCGCAGGGCCCAACGGGCGCGTCGCGTGTGTCTTCCAGCTCTCCGAGCCGCGCGCGTTCGTGCGCATCGAGCTATTCGCCTTCGGCTACGCGAGCGAGGAGCGCTCGGCCGTGTGCGCGCAGGGCGAGACGACACACCTCGGACGGATCGAGCTCGAGCCCGGCGGGGCCGTGTCCGGGCGCATCGTCGACGAGCGCGGCATTGGCCTCGCCGATTGCCGCGTGACGCTTGGCTCGGTCGAGGATCAGTACCGGCAACTCGAGGACGCGCGCCTCCTGCCCGCTCGCGACACGATCCCGACGACGACGAGCGAGGTCGACGGCCGCTTCCGGCTGATGGGGGTCGCGGCCGGCATGAACCGACTGTGGGCTCACCGGGCCGGGAGGAGGGCCGGCTACACGCCTCCGTTCGAGGTGCGCGCGGGCCAGGAATCGACCGGCGTCGAGCTCGCGCTCGAGCCGCTCGCGCCCGAGAACCGCCTGCGCGGAATCGTGCTCGACCCCGACGGCAAGCCGGTGCCGCGGGCGAAGATCGCGTACCGACACGCCGTGAACGACGGCAACTCGGTGAGCGCCGGCGAGTCGAGCGCGGATCAGGAAGGGCGCTTCGAGTTCGTGCTGCCCGCGAACACGCGCTCCTCGCTGCGCGCCAGCGATCCCGCCGGGCGCTGGGACGCAGGCTCGCTCTCCGACGTCGTGAACGGCGAGCGCGAGCTCGTGCTTCGCCTGCGCGAGGCGCGCGAGGTCGAGCTCGTCGTCCTGGATCGGGGGCACTCTCCGCTCGTGAGCTTCGCGGTCGAGCTCCGTGGGGTCGATGCCTCGGCCGATCTCGAGGGTCTCGTCAAGGAGTTCGGCGAGGAGCGCGCCGCCGAGTTCGTCGCCGAGCTCGCGCCCAGGCTCGGAGGTCTCGCACTCGCGGAGCACTCGGGCGGTCGCGCCCGTATCGCGCTGCCCGACGAGCCCTTTCTCTTGCGCGTCGTCGCGCCGGCACACCGCGTGTCGCAGATCGGCCCACTCGATCCCGCGCGCGTCGGAGCGATGATCGAGTGCTTGCTCGATCCCGTGCCCGGGCTTTCGGGCGTCGTCCTGCGCGACGGCGCGCCCGCCCCCGGCGTCCGCGTCGAGCTGCGCGCAGCGGTCGAGGCGGGCGAGAGGGTCATCGCCGACGGGGAGCGCGTGCGCGTGCATCCCGCCGTGCTCGAAGAGGCGCGCACGGACTCAGAGGGGCGCTTCCGGTTGACCGCGCGCGCCGCGGGCAGCTACTTCGTGCGCGCCGAGCCCGGGACGGGCGCGCCGGCGGAGGTCGGGCCGGTCACGCTAGATGGCGCGCTCGACGGACCTGCGCTCGAGCTCCACCTCGGAACGGGCGGCGCAATCGAGGGGCGCGTGAAGCTCACAGGCGGCACCGATCCGGAGGGCGCGATCGTCGGCATCTCGCGCGGCGACGGAGCCGCGCGCACGCAGCGCGTCGCGAGCGACGGCAGCTTCCGCTTCAACTCGGTGATCCCGGGCCCCTGGCGCGTCGAGCTCCGCCAGGCCGAGGTGCTCGGGCCCGCGCGGACGATCGAGTCGGTTCGGGCTCCGGACGTCGAGCCCTTCGACCTCGCGGCGAACTGCACCGTGTACGACGGCGAGACGGCCTTCGTCGAGGTCTTCGACGTCGCACCCGAGGCGTTCTCCTTCGAGGGACGCCTCAGGATCGACGGGCGCGCGGCGGTCGGCTGGACGGCGAAGTTGGGTCCGGTGCGCAAGCTCGACATCGACGGGGAGGGCTGGAGCGCGCTGGACTCGGACGGCCGCTTCATGTTGCGCGCGCGGGCACCGGGCGATTATCGCCTGACGCTGCGCCGGCTCAGCAGTGAGTTGCAGGAACAGTTCCTGTTCCAAGACCTCACCCTGCAAGGCGGCGACGCACCCTGGGAGCGCGAGCTCCACACCGGCAAGCTTCTTCTCGTCGGCCTCGACGCTTGGGACGGCGAGGGCTCGCCCACCGTCTTGCACTATTGGAAGGGTCCGGGAGAACTCTTCGGGGTGGCAATACCGGTCGGCAGCGGTGAGCGCACGATCGAGGTGCCCGCAGGCGACGCCGAGCTATGCGCGCCGGGTGAGTCAGAGGATCCTCAGTCCTGGAAGGTGCTCCGCGCGATCACGGTCCAACGCGGCAGGGAGCTGCGGGTTGAGCTCAGCCTCTCCGAGCTCGAAGGACGTTGAGCGGCGCCGTGCCTGCGAGTTCTTCCTTCATGTTGGGCCGGCTGTGATTGAGTTGGGCGGACGGAGAGGCTTTGCGCTCGGCGTCACGTCAGAGCGCTGTCGGTGAAGGGGTCATGGACCAAACTCACGATCAAGTCATGCCGCAGATCGATCAAGTTCTCGCGACGTCAATGCGAACCGCGTGCAGCCACAGGCTCAGTGACTCCCGTTCGGATGGCACGCGTAGCACGCCTGGCTCTGATAGACGTACCCTCCGACACGGTCGTGGTCGTTGTCGGTGTCGTTCTGGTTGTGCTCGTGACAGCTCGTGCACGAGAAGCTGCGGAAGTTCCCGGGGTTCAAGTGGCATTGCGCACACGCGATGTTGCTGTGCGCACCGCTCGTGATCGGGAACGGATGATTGAACTTCGCGCCGTCCCACGAGCGCGTGGTGTGGCACGCCTCGCAATTGGTCGGGAATCCGGCCGCGCTGTGGTTGGGATCGTTCGTGCTGTTGTAGTCCGCCAGGTGGCACTGCACGCAACCGCTGCGGATCCCGGCGTGGCTGAAATTGGCGTTGCGCCACGACACGGTGTTGTGGCACTGCTGGCAGGTCGTGGGGAACCCAGCGGCGGCGTGGTCGGGATCGTTCGTGCCGTTGTAGTCGTCGATGTGACACGCGGCGCAATTGCTCGGCGTCCCGCGGAAGACGTTGCCCGCGTGGCAGGCCGCGCAGTCGAGCGCGACGTGTGCACCCGTCAGCGGGAAGCTCGAGTGGTTGAACGTCGCGTTCCGCCACGAGGACGTGCTGTGGCACTGCTGGCAGGTCGTAGGGAATCCGGCCGCGGCGTGGTTCGGATCGGTCGTGCCGTTGTAGTCGTCGAGGTGGCAGCTGCGGCAGTCGCTGGGCGTGCCGGCGAACACGTTTCCGACGTGGCATGTAGTGCACGCAACCGTTTGGTGCGCGCCGGTCAGCGGGAACGTCGAGTGGTTGAAGCCCGCGCCCGCCCACGTCGTGGGGATGTGGCAGCGGTCGCAGTTCGACGTCCAGCCTTGCGCTTGGTGGTCGGGCGAGGTCGCCTGCGCGAGATCATCGGCGTGACACGTGACGCACTGGATGTCCGTGCGATCGAAGTTGCCGACCTGCGCGCCGGGGTGACAACGGAAGCACGCCGTCGCGGCATGCGCGCCGACGAGCGGAAAACGCGTGCGGTTGTGACGCGCGACCTGCTCGACGGGCAGCCAGTTCGTCTGCGTGTGACAGTCGACGCAATTCTTGCCGAGCTTCCCGCGATGCTCGTCGTCGTGGCACCCGGCGCAGCCGCGCGCCGCGAAGGCAGTCACCGGTCCGCGGTCGTTGTGACAGCGCAGGCACTCGGCCGCTTGGTGCGCGCCCTCCAGCGCGACTCCGGTTTCCGCGAGGTGGTCGAATTTGAAATCCGCGCGGATCGCCTGCCAGTTGGACCCCGCGTGACAGATCGAGCAATCTCGCGGGAACGTGTCGTGGGGGACGACCGGTCCGCGGCTTTCGCGCCAGCTCTGCGGCGGGACGACCTCGCCCGCGCGCTGCGTCACGGCGCACGCCAGCACGCCGAGCACCACCGTGATGAGCAAGACGAAGGCGTGATGCCGGGGCATCGGCGTTCGCGCATGTCGAGAGAAGCTCATCGTCTCACCTCAGAGTTGCATTTGAACGAGGAAGCCCAGGCTGTACGAGTCTTGCTCGTCGCCGAATCGCTGCTCAGCGAACAGCGACACATCCCAGCGGGTGCCGATCGGCAGATCGACGCTGCCGAACAGTGCGTGCTGCGACAGGTTCGACTGCTCGCCGGTGAAATCCTTCTGCTCGAAGTCGCTGAAGGAGTACGTCAGATTCGCGAAGCAGTCGCCGAACGCGCGGTTCGCCGACAATCGCAGGCCGGGTCCC
>JANLUN010000744.1:0-2546 GCA_031363505.1 Planctomycetota bacterium
GCTCCGTGTAGAGGTGATCGGGGAAGAAGTTGAAGTGCGCCGGCTCGTCCTTGCGCTCGTCCTCGAAGTGCAGCTCCGTCACGCCCTGCAGGCGGATGATCGTGATGTGCACGATCAGCAGCGCGACGGTGCACGCGGGCAGTACGGCCGCGTGCAACATGAAGAAGCGCGACAGCGTCCGATCGTTGTACACGTCTCCCGCGAGCAGCACGCGCTTCAGGAACACGCCGATCCAAGGCACGCTCTCGGCGATGTTCGCGCCGACGGTCGCGCCCCAGTACGAGAGCTGTTCGTACACGAGGCTGTAGCCGGTGAACCCCAACGTCAGCGTCGTGATCAAGAGGAGCATGCCCACGAACCAGTTGATCTCGCGCGGCTTGCGGTACGCGCCGGTGAAGAAGACGCGCATCTGGTGCAGGATCACCGTCGCGATCATCAGCGTCGCGGCCCACTTGTGCAGTCCGCGCAAGAACCATCCGAAGGCCGCTTCCTCGGTGATGTACCGCACCGACGCGTACGCGGTCTTGGGCGACGCCTCGTAGTAGAACGCGAGCAGGATGCCCGTGACGATCTGCACGACGAACAGGTACGCCGGCGTTCCGCCCAAGCAGAACCACCAGCGCTTCAGGTGGTTGGGAACCGGCTCGTTTGTGAGCTCGCGCAGATCCTTCCCGCGGATCGGGATGCGTGCGGCGATCCAGTCGACGACCACTCCCATCTCAGGCTTCGCGGCTGCGCACGGCGTAGAGACACGGATCGTGTCCGGGGCCGGGCGGCGCAGGCGGCGACGCGACGACGCGGCCCGATGACTCCGCACCGGGGCTCAGCTTCTCGGTGGGCACCTCGATGTAGAGCAGACCCTCCTCGATCTTCAGCGCGTAGCGCGGCAACGACTGGCCGGCCTCTCCGGGAGGACCGCCCGTTCCGCGGCCGGCCGGATCGAACGTCCCGTTGTGGCACGGACAGAAGAAGCGGTCGTGCTGCGGCTCCCAGTGCACCTGGCAACCGAGGTGCGGACACGTGCTCGAGAGCGCGACGAAGCTCTCCACCGCGTCGCTGTCGCCTTGGCGCGCGACGGCGATCGTCTCACCGGTCGGCGCGCGGTAAGTGAGCGAGCTCCCTGGCGCCAGATCTGCTACGCGCACGACGAACATCCAGGACAGCTCGCGCGGACGCGCGGGGAAGAGATAGCGCGCCGACAGGACGGCGAACGTGCCGTAACCGGCGGCCAGCCCGCCGGCCATCGCCAGGGACGACGCGCCCGTGAGTAAGTCCCGGCGGCTGGGAGCTGCCGAAGCGGGTTCGGGATGGACATCGCGTTCGTGATCCATGGAGTGTTCCTCGCCGGCGACTGAAATCGCCCGGCACGGGATCAAGCTACAACGACCGGTGAGAAGGAAATGCGGTGGCGATCTGCGTAGGCGCACTCGCCAAAGTTCGTACGACCGCGCGCGCGATCGGTCGTCCATTCAACACTCGCTGCCGCGCGATCTCCATACGGAGGAGTGGGTCGGCGTCATTCCGATCATTTTCTGTGAGTGGGGGCTAGAGGAGCACGGCCGCGAGCTCCCGCCGCGGCGTGGGACGTTGCGCACCGCCGTAGCCGATGCGCAGGACGAGCTGGGGAAATCCGCGCCGTCCGAGCACGCCGCGCAATCGCGAGCGCAGCGCCGGCACTTCGACGGGTTGGTTCAGGAACGAAAGCGACAGTCCGCCGACGGTCGCGCAGAGCCACAGACGCTGGAGCGCTTGGCCGGCCGCGATCCAGGCTTGCGGTTCCTCGTGGTCGGTGCCGAGCACGCACAGCAGTGGCGAGCCGGCGGCGAGCGCTCGGTCTCGCGCGGCGATGCCCGGCTGATCGGACGCGAACGTGCGCACGAGCAGCGTCGCGGGAACGGAATCGAACTCCTCCGCCGGCATCGGGCAATCGGGAATTCCGTCGCGGCGCGGGTGCCCATCCATCAGAGTCCAGGCGGCGAGCTCGCGGCGGAAGTGCGTGTCGCGCATCTGCGTCCGATCCGCCTCGGCGATTAGGTTCGCGAGTGTTTCCTTGTTCGCGCCGTCGACCTCTTCGAGCCACGCGCCTTCGATCATCGCGTTGTGGCGCAGCGCGCTGACGAGCTGGGGATCGACCGTGCGCGGTTCGAACGCTTGTCGGTTCGTTCGGCGCTCGACGATCGCGTCGAAGAGCAGATGCGTGAGTGGGGACGGATCTTGCGGCAGGCCGAGTGCGACGCGCGCCAAGAGATCCGGATCGCGCGGCTCCGGCAGGATCTCGACATCGGGTCTGCGCCCGAAGCGCGCGATCGCCATCGACAGGTTGCACAGCGCGGCGCCGCAGCTGATCACGAGCTCGCGGTCGAACGGATCGACGACCGGTAACGCGCGCGCGCGATCGGCGCGCAGCTCGACGGCGAGATCCGAGACTCGGTACCGCCACGGCTGCGAGTTGTGATTCGACGGTGCGAGCAGCGCGTAGCGCACGCAGAACAGCAGTTGTTCGCGCACGCTGCCGGCGCTCGGGAAGTCGTCGGGCCGGAGGCTCC
>JANLUN010000751.1:0-3181 GCA_031363505.1 Planctomycetota bacterium
CACCAAGGACACGGTCCTCCCCGCCGGGCAGACGCTCTTCCTGCGCGCGACCGCGAACCTCAGCACCGGCGGCACCGCGATCGATCTCACCGACGTCGTGCACCCCGACAACCGCGAGATGGCCGTGCGCGCGACGAAGGCCGTCGGCCTCGACGTGTGCGGCGTCGACTTCCTGACGAGCGACATCTCCGAATCGTACAAGTTGACGCGCGGCGGCATCTGCGAAGTGAACGCGGCGCCGGGCTTCCGCATGCACGTCGCGCCGAGCGAGGGCTCGCCGCGCGACGTCGCCGGTCCGGTGATGGACATGCTGTTTCCGCCGGGGACGCCGGCGCGCATTCCGATCGCGTCGATCACGGGCACGAACGGCAAGACGACGACCGCGCGCATGTTGGCGCACGTGTTCAAGCTCGCCGGGCACCACGTCGGCCTCGCGACGACGGACGGCGTGTACATCGACGGACACCTCACCGTCGAAGGCGACATGACCGGGCCGACGTCGGCGCGCATGATTCTCCGCGATCCGTCCGTCGACATCGCGGTGCTCGAGACAGCGCGCGGCGGACTCCTGCGCAGCGGCATGGGCTACAAGAAGTGCAACGTCGGAGCGGTGCTCAACGTCCAATCGGATCACTTGGGATTGAAGGGCATCGACACGCTCGAGGAGTTGGCGGAGCTCAAGCGCATCGTCGTCGAGGTGGCGAAGGACACCGCGGTGCTCAACGCGGACGACACGCTGTGCCTCAAGATGGCGGACTACACGACCGCCGCGCACGTGTGCTACGTGACGATGCGGCAGCACCACGCGCTCGTGAAGGAGCACATCCGTTCCGGTGGACGCGCGGTCGTGATCGAAGAAGGCCTCAACGGTCACATGATCACGATCTACGACCGCGGCGCGCACATCCCGCTCCTGTGGACGCACCTCGTGCCCGCGACGCTCGACGGCAAGGCGATGCACAACGTGCAGAACGCGATGTTTGCCGCGGGCATGGCGTTCAGCATGGGTCTCAAGCTCGAGGACATCCGTCACGGCTTGCGCACGTTCGACATGACGTACTTCCAGACGCCGGGCCGGATGAACATCTTCGACGGACATCCGTTCAAGGTGATCCTAGACTACGGACACAACCCCGCCGCGATCGAAGCGATGGTGAAGCTCGTCGAGCGGCTTGAGCCCAAGGGACGGCGTCTCGTCGTGCTCGCCGCGCCCGGCGATCGCCGCGACGAGGACGTGCGCGAGATCGGCCGCATCGCGGCCGGACATTTCGACCACTACATCTGCCGCCGCGACGACGGCCTGCGCGGCCGACAGCCCGACGAGATCCCCACGATGCTCCGCGACGCGCTCATTGCGAACGGCGTCGCGGCGAAGAAGATCGAGGTGATTCCCGACGAGCAAGAGGCGCTCGCGCGCGGTCTCGAGGTCGCGCGGCCGCACGATCTGCTGCTCGTCTTCGGCGACGCGATTTCGCGCTGCTGGAAACAGATCACGAGCTTCGCGTCGGAGTCGGAGCCGGTCCGCGCCGATTCTTCGGAGCCGCTCCGCATCGAGCCGGCCGCTGCGCCGGAGTTTCGTCTCGAGGACGGTGGCACGCTCGTGCGCGACGAGCGCGGCGTGCGCCTGGCGCGCGACACCGACGACTGATTCGCGCGTCGGCGCTCATGCAAGTCCAAGACTCCCGCAGGCTTCCCGGGGCGAATCTCTTGTGGTCGCGCGCGGGCGCGGTGCTCGACGTCGCGCTCACCGAAGACGAGGCCGTACGCGCGATCTCGGTGTGGCGCATCCAAGTGAAGCGCATGCTGCACGCGGTCGGTTGGGGGCTCGAGGAGACAGCCGTCCGCCGATTCAACGGCGGCGCGAGCCTCGCGATCAGCGCGCCCATCGATGCGCTGTATTCCGCGACCGAGATCAACGAGTGGGCGTTCGCCGCAGCCGAGGCGCTGCTGCTCGACAACCCCGTCGCGGACGTCGAGGAGAACGCGCGTCGTTTGCGCGGATTGATCGACGCGGAGAAGCGACCGCGACTGCTGGAGCTCGAACGGGCCGCGTCCGAGCGCGGTGTCGCCTTCGTCACCGACGCAGAGCAGACGTCGGTCGGTCTCGGCGCGGGCTCACTTTCGTTCTCTACGACGGCGCTGCCGTTCGCCGAGGACGTCGACTGGTCGCGCGTTCACGACGTGCCGGTGGTGCTCGTCACCGGGACCAACGGCAAGTCGACGACGGTGCGGCTCCTCGGCGCGATCGCGCGCGCGTCGGGCAAGACGGCGGGACTTTCGACCACCGACTGGATCTCGATCGGCGGTGAGCTCGTGGAACGCGGCGATTATTCCGGTCCCGAAGGCGCGCGACGCGTTCTGCGAGATCAGCGCGTCGAGCTCGCGGTGCTCGAGACCGCGCGCGGCGGGATTCTGCGCCGCGGTTTGGCCGTGCGTCGCGCAGACGCGGCGCTCGTCACGAACGTCGGAAAAGACCACCTCGGTGAATGGGGCGTCGACGATCTCGACGCGCTGGCCGAGACGAAGTTCGTCGTGGCGCGCGCGATCGATGCCCGCGGGCGGCTCGTGCTCAACGCCGATGATCCGGTGCTCGTCGCGCGTGCGCGTGAGACCGACGTGCCTCAAGCCTGGTTCGCCCTCGACGCATCGCATCCGCGGATACGCGAGCAGTTCGAATCCGGTGAACCGGCGTTCGCGCAGGTCGGCGACGTGCTCTCGCGCTCGAATGGGCGCGCATGGGAGCCGATCGTGAACGTGCGCGATCTCGCGTTCACGCTGAACGGTGTCGCCCGTCACAACGTTTCGAATGCGCTCGCTGCCATCGCGCTGGCGAACACGCTCGGCCTTCCGATCGACGGCATCGCGCGCGGGCTGGCTGAGTTTCGCTCGACGCCGGAGGAGAATCCCGGCCGATTGAACGTGTTCGACTTCGGCGGTGCGCGCGTCGTCGCCGATTTCGCGCACAACCCGCACGGCATGGAGGCGCTGCTCGACATGGTCGCGCGTCTTCCCGCCCGTCGGCGGCTCGTGATCCTCGGTCAAGCCGGCGATCGCGATGACGAGTCGATCCGCGAGCTCGCTCGGATCGTGTGGCGTGTGCGTCCCGATCGGGTCGTGATCAAGGAGATGCAGGAGCACTTGCGCGGACGCCGCGCTGGCGAGGTCCCCGCGCTCCTCGCGG
>JANLUN010000767.1:0-2101 GCA_031363505.1 Planctomycetota bacterium
CCGACGACGGAATCACCCTCGTCGAGGACGATCGCGCGGATCCCGCCCTTCTTCGGTCGCGAGAATGCTTCGAGGCTCGTCTTCTTGACCGTGCCTCCGCGCGTCGCGAAGAACACCGAGCTCTCGGATTCGAACGCCGGAACGCGCAGGACGTTCGTGATGTCTTCGCCTTCGCCGAGCGGCAAGAGATTGCGGATCGCGCGGCCTTTCGAAGTGCGCGACGCTTCGGGCAGCGTGTACACCTTGAGCCAGTACACCTGTCCGCGATTCGAGAAGCACAGCAAGTAGTCGTGCGTCACAGCCGCGAAGAGGCTCTTGAGCACGTCACCTTCCTTCGCTTCCGAGCCCTTGATACCACGACCGCCGCGGCCTTGTGCGCGATAGACGTCCAGCGGCACGCGCTTGATGTAGCCGTCTTGCGAGACGGTGACGACCATCATCTCCTCGGTGATGAGCTCTTCGATGTCGAAGCTCGTGTCGATCTCGGTCTCGGAAATCTCCGTGCGTCGTTCGTCGCCGTAGCGCGTCTCCATCTCGTCGAGATCGGCGCGGATGATGGCGGTGACGCGAAGCTCGTTCTTCAAGATGTCGTTCAGGTCCGCGATCTCGGCGACGAGCGCTTGGAATTCCTCTTCGAGCTTCTCGCGCTCGAGGCCGGTCAAGCTGCCCAGGCGCATATCGACGATCGCTTGCGACTGTCGCGCGGAGAGGCCGAACGCAGCCGACAGCTTGTCCTTCGCGTCGTCGCGGTTCTCGCTGGCGCGGATGAGACGCACGATCTCGTCGATGTTCGCGACGGCGATGCGCAATCCCTCGACGATGTGCTTGCGCTCCTCCGCACGACGCAACAGGAACATCGTCCGGCGGCGGATGACGTTGCGGCGGTGCCGGAGGTAGCAATCCAGAAGACCGCGCAGGTTGTGCGTGCGCGGTTGGCGCTCGTCGATCGCGAGGTTGATGATGCTGACCGTCTGCTGCAGCGGCGTGTACTGGAAGAGCTGGTTGGCGATGACCTGCGGGTCCTCGCCCTTCTTCAGCTCGATCACGAGGCGCAGGCCGTCGCGGTCCGATTCGTCGCGAACGTCCGAGATGCCCGTGATCCGCCCGTCCTTCACGACCTCGACGATCTTCTCGATGATCGCGGTCTTGCGGACTTGGTACGGAATCTCGCTGATGACGATCTGCTGCTTCGTGCGCGTGTCTTCGACGGTGTAGCGCGCGCGAACGCGCACGAGACCGCGACCGGTCGCGTACGCCTGCAAAATCCCGCTGCGGCCCATGATGATCCCGCCGGTCGGGAAATCGGGGCCCGTCACGAGCTCGCACAGCTCTTGAATCGTGATCTTCGGGTTCGCGAGCACCGCACGCAGCGCCGCGCAGACCTCGCGCAAGTTGTGCGGCGGAAGGCTCGTCGCCATGCCGACCGCGATGCCGTCCGAACCATTGCACAAGAGGTTCGGGAATCGGCCGGGCAGCACCGACGGTTGCGTGCGCGTCTCGTCGTAGTTGGGCTCGAAGTCGACGGTCTCTTTGTCGAGATCGGCCATCATCTCGACGGAGATCCCGCTCATGCGCGCTTCCGTGTAGCGCATCGCGGCCGGCGGATCGCCGTCGATCGAACCGAAGTTGCCTTGCCCCGAAATCAGCGGGTAGCGCAGCGAGAAGTCTTGCGCCATCCGGACGAGCGTCGGATAGATGACCGCTTCGCCGTGCGGGTGGTAGTTACCGGACGTGTCACCGGCGATCTTGGCGCACTTCCTGAACTTCGCGCGCGGCGAGAGGTTCAGGTCGTTCATCGCGACCAGGATGCGTCGCTGCGACGGCTTCAGGCCGTCACGCACATCGGGCAGCGCGCGCGAGTGGATGACCGAGAGTGCGTACGTGAGGTACGACTCCTTCATCTCGCGCTCGATGAAGCGCGGCGTGATTTCGCCTGCGGGCACTGCGGGAGTGATTTGGTCCGTGGAGCTCATACCTTGCGTTCGCTGTCAATTCGTCTCGGGTGTGCACCGGCTCGATCGGCGCGGGTCGCCGGCGCGATCGTCGCCGATTCGGTCGGCGCCAACTCGGTCGTCATTGGGTTCGCCGGCGTGATCGTGGC
>JANLUN010000784.1:0-2524 GCA_031363505.1 Planctomycetota bacterium
ACCGCTTGCTTGCGCTGGAGGTCGCCGAGAACTGGAACGCGGAGCAGGTTGCGATCGATGAAGAGACGGCCGTTGCTTGAGCGCTTGTAAATGCGTTCGAGCGTATACGAGACCACGGCCACGAAGGCCGCGCCGACGAGCCAGTAGTTCTTGAACAGGTCGCTGATAAAGATCAGAACCTTGGTGGGCGTCGGTAGGGTTTGCCCGGTGTCGGTGAGCATGCCCGTGATCTTGGGCACGACGACGGTCATCAAGATGCTGACGACGATCAGGCCGATGCCGATCATCATCACGGGATACGTGAGCGCCGACACGACCTTGCGGCGGAGCGCGCGCTGCGCGGGCAGGTAATCCGCGAGACGGCTCAGCACGACGTCGACGTTGCCCGTGGCTTCGCCCGCGCGCACCATGTTCACGTACAGCTCGCCGAACATCGTCGGGTGTTCGCCGAGCGCGTCGGCGAGCGAGCTGCCTTGGTTGATGCGCTCGCGGATCTCGCGGAACATCGTTTCGGTCGAGCGCTGCTCGGCTTGCTCGATCATCGCCTTCAGCGTTTCCGCGAGGGGAATCCCGCTGCCGAGGAGCGTTCCCATCTGCCGCGTGACGCTGGCGAGGATCTCGAGGTTGCGCATCGACGGCGTCGCTGTCGCTTGTCGGCTGCGCCGCAGCTTCTCGAGAAAGCCGGCCTTCGCGCCGGACTGCGTCGACTTCGTGCGCCGTCCGCCGCGCATCTCCTGGATCTCGCTGACGAGGAGATTGTCCTTCCGCAGGCGACGTCGCGTTTCGCGCGAGGTATCGGCGTCGATGACGCCCGTCGTCACGGCTCCGCCCGCGGCGAATGCCTTGTACTGGAAGATCGGCATCCTAGTCGACGTCGAGCTGCGTCACGCGCAGCACTTCGTCGGGCGTGGTCTGGCCGTTGAGGATCTTCTGCCGGCCGTCTTCGCGCAGCGTGATCATGCCGCGCTCGACCGCGTGCCGCTTCATCTTCGACGCCGTCGTGCCTTCCATGATCTGCGTGCGCAGGACCTCGTCGACGACGAGGAATTCGTAGATCGCGGTGCGGCCGGCGTAACCGGACTGGAAACACTCGTCGCAGCCGCGTCCGACCGCGATCCGTCCGCCGAGTTGCGCCGGATCGAGGCCCACCTTGCGCAGCTTCGCCGCCCATTCGTCGCTGATCGGCACGTAGCCGTGGCAGTGCTTGCAGATCGTGCGCACGAGTCGCTGCGCGATCACGAGTACGAGCGAGCTCGCGACGAGGTACGGCTCGACACCCTGGTCGACCATCCGCGTGATCGTGCTCGCGGCATCGTTCGTGTGGACCGTCGAGAAGACGAGGTGGCCCGTGAGCGCGGCGCGGATCGCGACTTCGGCGGTCTCGAGGTCGCGGATTTCGCCGACCATCATCACGTCCGGGTCCTGACGCAAGAACGAGCGCAACCCGTTCGCGAACGTGAGTCCCTTCTTGACGTTGACCTGCACTTGGCTGATGCCCGGGAGCGAGTACTCGACCGGGTCCTCGATCGTCAGCACGTTCTTCTTCGTCGTGTCGACCTCGCCCATGCCGGCGTAGAGCGTCGTCGTCTTGCCGGAGCCGGTCGGACCGGTGACGAGGATGATCCCGTGGCTGTAGTCGAGGTACTCGCGGATGATCGCGAGATTGCTCTCGGAGAGGCCGATCTCGCCCAGCGTGTGGACCTTCGACGTCTTGTCGAGGAGTCGCATCACGATCCGCTCGCCGTTCGTCGTCGGGACCGAACTGATGCGGACGTCGACCTCGCCGTCGCCGATGCGGATCGTCGCGCGTCCGTCTTGCGGCAGTCGCCGCTCGGCGATGTCCATGCGGCCCATGATCTTCACGCGGCTGACGATGGCCTCTTGAACCTTCCGCGGGATCGGATCCATGTCGTAGAGGATGCCGTCGATGCGGAATCGCACCTGCATGCGGTCGGCGTAGCTCTGGAAGTGCACGTCGGACGCGCGCAGCTTCAGCGCTTGGAACAAGATCGTGTTGACGAGCTTGATGATCGGCGCCTTGTTGGCGACGTCGAGCACGTCTTCCGCCTCGTCGATCTCTTGCGCGAGGCCCGCGATGTCGCCGTCTTCGGCGACGTCGGCGAGCGCCTCGTCCACGCCGTCGGCCTTGTGCCGGTAGGCGCGCGCGATCAGCGTGGTGATCTCGACGCGCGGCGCGAGCACCGGATCGATCTCCGCGCCCATCAACGCAGAGAGATCGTCCATCGGGTGCGGCTGCAGCGGTGCGCACGTCGCGACCTTGAGCACGTTGTCCGCCGTCGCCTCGAGCGCGACGAGGTTGTAGTTGCGCGCGAAGTGCACCGGGACCTTGGCCACGAAGGCCGCCGGCACTGGCGTGCCCTCTAGCGACTTGCGGAACTCGTAGCCCAGGTGCTTGGCGTAGATCTGGAGGAGCGTGACCTCGTCGAGGTAGTCCTTCGTGAGGATCACGCGGTCGAGCGACTCGCCCGTGGTTCCGGCGATGCGGCGACACTCCTCGAGCCGC
>JANLUN010000789.1:0-7164 GCA_031363505.1 Planctomycetota bacterium
GAAGATGGCGTCCGCGACGATCAAGGACGGCGAGACGACGCACGTCGTGATGGGCGCGCCGCCGAAGGCGCCGGTGAAGGTCTCGGGGACGATCACGCGCGCGGGCGAGCCGGCCGCGAATCGCAACGTGATGGCGATCAGTGAAGGCGGCGCGATGCTCGACTCCTTCAAGGTCGGCAAGGTCGACGCGAACGGCCATTACGAGATCACGCTCGACAAACCCGGCGCGGTATTGCTCATCGTGTCGGAGAACCCCGAGCCCGGTCGCGGCATCGAGTTCTACGAGACGATTCCCGAAGTCGCCGAGCACCGACTCGATATCGCGCTTCCATTAGGGGGGATCCGCGGTCGCGTGCGCGGCGGTGATCGCCGCCCGCTCGCCGGCGTGAACGTGCAGCTCCTTTCGGACAGCAGCTCTTCGAGCTTGTCGATGATGTCCGGCGGCCCGTCGACCGCGGCGACCGATGAGGACGGACGCTTCGAGTTCACGGATCTCCACCCCGGCACGTTCGCGGTCGCAGCCGGCGGCTCCGCGGGCCGGCGGTTCTTCTCGGAGGACAGCGCGCACGGCCGCAGCGTGCGCGGAGGCCTGCGCGTCGAAGCCGACAAGATGCTCGAGAACGTCGAGCTCGAACTGTCGACGCCCGGCAAGATCACCGGCCGCGTGCTCGACGCGAACGGAGCACCGAGCGGCGGCGCGACCGTGTACGTGCGCGACGCGCAGGGCGAGCTCCTCCACCGCTTCTCCGCGTGCACGAGTGATTCCAGCGGACGATTCACGTACGAAGGCGTCGCGCCCGGCAAGTACACGCTGTGCGCGCGCACGACGACGCTCGCCGCTCCCGAATCGAAGCCGATCAGCGTGCGCGAGAACGAGTCGAGCGAAGTCGACGTGACGCTCGAGCCGGGCACGTGGCTCCGGATTTCGACGGAAGACGGCGAGAAGAAAACCGTCCGAGCGCAAGTCAGCGTGAAGAACGAGCGCGATCAGGAGATGAGCCAGATGTTCGCCTTCGACTCGATCCAATCGATGATGAGCGAAGGCATCTCGTCGACCGAGCGGCGCGTCGGTCCATTGCCGTCCGGCAAGTACGTCGTGACAGCGACGGCGACGGACGGCAAGACGACGAAGAAGTCGATCACGCTGAAAGGACAGGACGAGAGGAAGGTCGTGCTCAGGCTCGACTGAGATACGATGCTCGCCCGAGCGGCGTGCGCTTCGCCGAGAGCGCACGCCGCCCCCCCCCGATTCCCACGGAGGTCGTTCATGGCGAAGAAGTCGGAGCTCGCGCTCGCTCTCGCAGGTGTGGTGCTGTGCGCCGGTGTCGTGTGGTTCGCGCTCTCGCCGACGGACGCGCCCGCGCGTGCGGCGGACGCGACGATCGAGAGTCCGGCGCGTTCGACCAGCCCAGCTGACACGTTGGTCGACTCGGCGGACAGCGCGCTCGCCCCGGTTCGCACGCTCGACGTCGCGGGAACGAACGACGCCGCGCGCGCACAGGTCGAAAGCGCTCCACCGTTCGATGCGCAGGGCGCGATCTGGGTCGAGGGCCGCGTCGTCTTTCCGCCGGACACGCCCGCGGACGAGCGCGCCGAAGTTCTGGCGTACACCGAGGATTACTACTCCGACGACGCGAAGCCGCACCGAGGGCGCGTCGCCGCCAACGGAACGTTCCGCGTGGCGTTTCCGCTCGGCACGGAGTCCGGCTGGCTCGGACTGCGCGCGCGCTACTCGTACCTCTACGAGGCGGTGGCGCTCACGTTCGACGAGCCGCCCGCGCCGCTTGTTCTCGAGCCGGAGCTCGGTGGCTGCATCCACGCGACCTTCGTACTGCCCGCGGGCGGCGAGGGCCGCGCGAGCGAGCTCGTCGACACGAAGATCTCGGCGTACGCGACGAACCGCGTTCGTTTCAACGGCGAGACGGCAAACTTCACGCGCACGATCGAAGTGGAAGAGCCGCCGTCCGTCGAGATCGGCGGTCTCGTACCTGGCGTCGTGTACCAAGTCACCGGCTCGCCGGAATCGTTCGCGCCGTTCAAGATCCGTGGTCAGAGCGTGCGCGCCGGCCTCGTGAGCTCGCTCGAGATCCCGCTCCTGAACGGCGTCCGCTTCAACGGACAGGTCGTCGACGAGCACGATCAGCCGATCGCCGGTGCGACGTTCCGCAGCGTGGTCTCGAACGGCAACGCGGCCACGTACGCGGACCGCGACACCCCCACAGGTCCCGACGGCCGATTCGCGCTCCGGGGCCTTTGTCCCGGACGGATCACGTTGACCGCGAGCGCACCTGGATACCTCGCGACGCGGCTCGTCACGGAATCGGCGCTCGACGGGAGCTCGCACGACGACGTCCGCTTCGTCTTGCGGACCGGACGTTCGATCCGTGGCCGCGTCGCGTGGCGCGATGGGCGTGCCGCGAGTGGAGCGAGCATCGGCATCGCGCTCTTGTCGTCGGGCGATAGCAGCAAGCAGTCGGAAGCGCTCGGTTGGGATTGGGAAGAAAAGGAATTCACGGCCGACGCCGAGGGTGCGTTCGAAATCACCGGCCTGACTGAAGGCCCCTTCGCGTTGATCGCACGCGCCGCGGCCGTGGATGCGCCCGCGATTGCGAAGGACGAGAAGTCGCGCGCATCCGTGCGCCTCGACAAAGTCATGAGCGGCGAGGAACGGCTCGAGTTGACGCTCGATGCGGGTGCCGAGCTGCGCGGACGTGTCGTCGACGACACGGGTAACGCCGTGCCGAAGTTCACGATCGAGGCGACTCCCGCGTCCACCAATCCCGACTGGACGGAGATCGCCGACTCGCTTCGCGGAAAGATGCTCGGCGGAGACGGTCACTTCGTCGTCCCGGCGCTGCGCGCTGGAAACTGGCGCATCACCGCGCACGGCAACGGCGCGTCCGTATCGCGAGAAGCACTCGTCCCGGCGAGCGACGCCGCGTTCGAGATCATGCTCCCGCGTCCAGCATCGGTCTCCGGCGTCGTGCTCGATCCCGAAGCGCGCCCGGTCCGCGGCGCGCGCGTGTCCTACAGCCTCGCTTCGTCGAGTGGTTCACCGGATGAAGTGCTCGCGACGTCGAAGCCGACCGGCATCGACGGACGCTTCGCATTCGAGATGGTCTCGTCCGGCCCGGCGGTGCTGATCGCGCGTCAATCGGATTGGGCTCCGAGCGAAGTCGTGCGGGTCGACTTGGCGCCCGGAGGGTCGCGCTCCGACGTCGTCGTGATCCTGCGGCCGAGCGGCCGCGTGACCGGCGAGATCCTCGGCGTCGATGGACGGCCGGATCCGATGCGGAGCGTCTACATGCACGGCATCCGCTACACAGACGGCCTCTCGGTCTACGACGAGAGCGACGCGAGCGGACTCTTCGCGTTCGACGGACTGCCCGCCGGAGAGTATTGGCTCCAGACGCAGGCTAGCCTCGTCGAGCGGGAGAACGTGCGCGGAGCGGACGGCCAGAGCGATTGGCAGGCGCTGCAGAACTTCACGCGGCGCGCGTCGGCGACCGTGGTCGCGGGAGAGACGACGCACGTCGTGCTGGGCGAGCGGCCGCGCGCTCCCGTGCGAGTCTTCGGGCGCGTGACGCAGAACGGCCGCGCCGTCGAGGGCATCAACGTGTCGGCGACTCGATCCGACGCGAAGGGCGGAATGCGCGACACGAAGACGGCGCGCACGGGCGTGGACGGTCGTTACGAGCTCGCGCTCAACGAGCCCGGAAACTACTGGTTCCAAGTGAGCCGACAATCGCGCGGCACGAGCTGTCAACGACAAGAGGCGATCCCCGAGCAAGAACAGGTCGCGGTCGATTTCGAGCTGCCGGACGGACGCATCGCAGGCCGAGTGCTCTCACCGGAAGGCGATCCGTTGCCCGAATTGCAGGTCCAGCTCAGCTGCAAGTCGGCGACGGCGATGACACCCGGTGTACTGCGCAGTCAGTTCGGACACGCGACGACCGACGCCGACGGTCGATTCGCATTCGAGTACCTGCTGCCTGGGACCTATTCGGTGCGCGCCGGAGAACGGTTGTACTGGAGCAACGACCAAGCTCCGCGCTACGGACCTGCATCGGCGGACGAATTGGTTCTCGCGGAGCACGCGACGATCGACAATCTCGAACTCAAGCTCGAGCTCGCCGCCACGTTGGAAGTCGAAACCGTGGGACCGACCGGCGATCCGGTCGCGGGTGCCGAGGTGTTCACGTTCGAGGAATCCGGCGCCCGCGTCGACGATGTATCGGGAGTCGTCACCGATGCGGCGGGACACAAGCGCGTCGGCGGACTGCCCTCGCGAGCGCTGCTCGTCTTCGTGCGGAAGGGCTCGCTCGCGAGCTCCATCAGCGGGCCGGTGCGCGTGCGTGCCGGCGAATCGCGCCAGATCAAGATCGATCTGCGCGCCGCGACGTTGCTCGACATCGTCCTCACCCGCGGTGACGAAGCCACGAACGCCCCTGTCTGCGTGCGCGACGAACACGGGATCGACTACGCCGCGCTGTGGTCGCGGAACACCGCGGCCGCACCACGCGCGAGCACGACCATCGCGGGGCAGCAGATCGGCCCGCTCCCGCCGGGGCGCTACCGCGTGTCGCCGCGCGACGCGGAGCTCGAGATGCACGGTGTCGACGTCGTCGTCGCCGGCGACGACGTTCAAAAGGTGCGGATCACCGTGCCAAAGTGATCTCGCGGCCCACGCAACCGATCAACGCACGCGGTTCACGCGCAACCAATCGAGCCAGTCGCTCATGTCCTTCGGCAGCGGCGCGGCGAGCTTCATCGGTTCGCCGGTGACGGGGTGCGCGAACTCGAGCTCGGCCGCGTGCAGCGCTTGGCGCGTGAGCGGCGGTGCGTCCGCCGGCAATTGCCACGGTCCGCCTTTGCGCGGCAAGTAGAGCTTCTCCCCCACCAGGGGCATCGCGCCCGAGGCCAAGTGCACGCGCACTTGGTGCGTGCGGCCGGTTTTCGGAATCACCGCGAGCCACGCGAAGCCGTTGAAACGCTCGCGCACCTCGTAATACGTCGACGCCGGCCGGCCCTCGCCCTCGGCGACGGTGCTGATGCGATCGCGCGATCGCGCGGCGCGTCCGAGCGGCGTCTCGATCCACTGCGTCGCGAACCGCGGACTGCCGTGCACGAGCGCCATGTACGTCTTCCTCACGGCGCGCGCGTGAAACGCGTCCTTCAGGCCTTCGAGCGCGACGCCCGTGCGACCGAGCAGCAAGAGCCCGCTCGTCTCGCGGTCGAGCCGGTGCGCGACACCGGGCCTGTCCGCACCATGGATCGAAGGCAGCGGACCGAAACGCGCCTCCGCCCAGTCGGCAACCGAGGCCTCGCCGCCCGTGCGGTTGCGGTGCGTCAGCATGCCGGCCGGCTTGTCGATCGCGATCAGGTGCTCGTCGAGGAACACGATCGGGATGTCGAGCCCCTCCGCGCTCGACGCGTCGACGCGCGTGCCGCTGCGATCGAGGACGAGCTCCCCGCCGGTCATCAGGATGAGCCCCGGCTTCGTGACGACCTTGCCCTCAAGCCGCACCCGGCCTTCCTTGATCCAGCCCTGCAAGCGCGTGCGCGACTCGCCGCTCACGAGCGCGCCGAGCACTTGATCGAGGCGCTTCCCGCGCGCGTCGTCGCCCACCGCGAAGACGGAATCTTCCTTGGGCGTCATAGGCTGTGATGGTAGCACGGCGCTTGGCATCATTCCGCCGGGCTCACGAGCTAGACACCTCTCATGATCGAACGACGTCCTTCCGTACTCCTCGTCGACGACGATCCGCGCATGATCGATCTGATCGGCGCCGTGCTCGAACACCAGGGCTTCGACACGAGCCTTGCGCGCACGCCCAACGCGGCGATCCAACTGCTCAAGTCGATCCAATTCGACGCGATCGTCACCGACGTTCAATTCGACGGCTTCGCCGAGGGCACGCTCGTGCTCGCCGCCGCACGCGATCTGCAACCGCACGCGGTCGTCGTGCTGATGACGGGCTACCCCGAGCTCGAGAGCGCCGTATCCGCGATCAAAGCCGGCGCGATCGATTACCTGAAAAAGCCGGTCGACCCGATCTTGCTGGCGACCTACATCCACCGCGCGTTGCGCGAAAGGCAGATCGCGGAGCCGACGCTCCAATTCACCGACCTCGTCGACATCCTGTCCGGAATGGTCGCGAACACCATCGAGCGCATCGATCCGTACACCGCGGGTCACGGGGAACGCACGCGCAAGTATTCACGCATCCTAGCGGAGCGCGTGGGTCTCGATCGCGCGCGCTGCGAAAGGCTCGAGCTCGCCGCGATCGCGCACGACTACGGCAAGATCTACCTCGACGATCTCACGTTCCTCACGAAGAAGGGTCCGCTGACCGCTGCCGAATACAAGGAAGTGCAGAAGCATCCAGCGCTCGGCGCGCAGAAGCTCGGCCACCACTCGACGCTCAAGGAAGTGTGCAAGATCGTCGCGGAGCACCATGAAAAGTGGGACGGCACCGGGTATCCGCGGCGCTTGAAGCACGACGAGATCTCGCTCTCGGGCCGCGTGCTCGGAATCGTCGAGGTGTTCGACAGCCTGTCGACGAAGCGCTCCTACAAGGAAGTGTGGGAGCTCCCGAAGACGCTCGAGTTCTTCGCCGCGCAACGCGATCGCGCGTTCGATCCCGAGGTGCTCGACGAGTGGCTGAAGCTGCTCGAAGTGCACGGCGAAGCGTGGATCAAAGCGCCGCTCGACGATCTCCAGGCCGCGGGACTGTCGCTGGAGAACTGAGCATGGCGGGAGCGCTCGCGCTGCTGTGCGTCCTCTCCGTTGGGAGCGCGCCCGTAGCGCTCGGAGCTAACCGAAGCGAGCCCGCTGCAGAGCCGCCCGGCCTCGTGCTCGTCCCGGGCGGACGCACGCAGATCGGCATCGAGCCGCGCGAGCTCGTGCGCTTGCTCGAAGCCGATCCGAACGCGCAAAACTACGCGGGATCGATCTCGGCCGAGACGCCGCGCCACGAGCGCACGATCGAGCGGTTCTACTTGATGACGACCGAGGTCACGAACGAGCAGTACCTCGCGTACGTGCAGGCGACGGGTGTGCGTCCGCCGGAACACTGGGGCGAGGCGGCGATGCGCGACGGCTTGACCGCTTTCTACAAGGAAGAGGAAGCGCTCAAGCAAGCCGCGCTCGCGGCCGGTCGG
>JANLUN010000795.1:0-7390 GCA_031363505.1 Planctomycetota bacterium
GTGCTCCGCCTTGAGCTGCCGTCGGTACACGTCGATCGTGTAGCTCATCGACTGGAACGGGTAGAAGCTGATCCCGGGCGGGAGCACGATCGCGAGCGTCTTGATCGACACCGGCATGCCGAGCCACTTCGTGAACTCGACGGCGGAGTCGATGAACCAGTTCGCGTACTTGAAGTAACCGAGCAGGCCCAGGTTCACGATGATCGAGAAGACGAGCCACAGCTTGCGACGACGCGGATCCTGCTCGTGCTCGAGTAGGCGCCCCATCACGTAGTCGAACGTGACAGAGCCGAACATCAGCGCCAGGAACTCGACGCTCCACGCGCCGTAGAACACGCAGCTGCACAGGAGCAACCAGTACTTGCGCCCCTGGTGCGAGCGGATCGACCAGTAGACGCCGAAGCACACGGCGAACAGGACCAGGAAGCGGAACTCGGTGAACAGCATCGAGGTGTGCGGGCGCGAGAGCGTCCGCTATTGCTTCTGCTCCTGGTGAGGGCTTTCGAGCTTCTTCTCACCGCTGCGCTCGATTTCAACCGCCAGTGATTGCGCGATGAGGTCGCTCACCTCTTTCGTGCCCAGGCGCGACGGATGCCACGCGTCCTGGAGGCGATCCATTTCAAATAAGGAGGGATACCGCTCGGGCCGATTGAAATCGAAGAGCACGGGCACGTGGTTCCCGGCGAGCAGGGCTCCTGGATCCGGCGACCCACGCATGCTCGGCAGCACGATGTAGATGAGCTCCATGCCGTGCGATCGGACGAGCTTCTGTTGAGATCGCAGAGCGCTGAAGTTGTAGGTGGACAGCGTCGTCGCCCTCGCGTTCGCCGCGGGGATCTCGGCGATCATCGCCTTGTACTTGTCCTGCGACGCGAGGAACTCGTTGCGATTGAACTCGTGGTATTGGTCGGTGAGCGCCTCGAGCGGCTGATACCCGCGCGCTTCCGCGATCTCGTCCACCGGAATCTCCTCGCCGATCGCGGCTGCATCCGTGCCGCGCAGCGTCGACCAGATGCGCGTGCCCTGACCGTAGTTGACGAGCTTCCACACCATGGTCTCGATGTGCGTGCCCGCGAGCTTCAGCCGCTCCCAGCGCGGCTTGTCCGAGAGGCGCAGTGTCTCGAGCGCCTTCACCGTCTGCGGCACGCTGTGCCAATAGACATTGCGCTGCGAGTGCGGGTCGGCCCAGGGATCGTCGAAGCCGCCGTACCACGTATTGGCCTCGAACAGCACGTAACGCAACCGAGCAGGCGAGAGCGCGAGCAGCTCGCGCAGCACGAAGTCGCTCTCGAGCGTCATCATCCCCGCGAGGCCGAAGTTGAACGAGCGGAACGGACGCCCCCGTGTTCCGACGGCCGCTGAGAGGTCCGCGTCGATCACGCGAGGATCGATGCCGCGCAGCACGCGGCTCGAGCCGATGTACACGGCGTCGAACTCGTCCTTGTGCGCGACGAAGTGCTCGTACTTGGCGCGCATCGCCTTCTCTTCCGGCCACGGAACGAGCGGATGGATGAGCGCCGCGACCACGATGAAGCCCGCGAGGCCGAGCCCGACGAAGAACGAAGTCGAACCCAGCGGAGGCGTGTCGCCGCCGTTCACGCGTTGGGTCGTCACTGCGAGCGCTCCATCTCGTCTGCGAGCGACGACGCGATCAGCGCGCTGAGCTCCTCCGTTCCAAGTCTCGACAAGTGGCCGATGTCGTGCCGGCGGTCGATCGCGAAGATCGAGGCGTACTTCTGCGGATCGTTGTAGTGGAAGAGCACCGGCACGTGACTGGTCGCGTGCAGCGTGAGCGGATCCGGCGTGCCGCGCACGGTCGGCATGACGACGTACACGAGCTCGGTGCCGTGGGCCGCTGCCGTTTCGTACTGCGATCGCAACGCGCGGAAGTTGTACGTCGCGAGGCTCGCCGCGGTCGCATTCGCCACCGGAATCGCAGCGATCATCTCCGGGTACTTGGCTTGCGCCTGCGGCGTGAGGAACACCTCGCGCCCCTCGGTGTGGAACCTGTCGGTCAACCCCTCCATCGGCTGATAGCCGCGCGCCTCTGCGATCTCGTCGACCGAGATCTCGGCGCTGATCTCGTCGGCGTCGGTGCCGGCGAACTTCGCGAAGATGCGCGTGCCTTGGCCATAGCTGACGAGCTTCCACACCATCGTCTCGACGTGCGTGCCCGCGAAACGCAGTCGCTCCCACGCTGGCTGGTCCGAGCACCACAGCGTCTCGAGCGCCTTCATCGTCTGCGGCACGGTGTGCCAGTAGACGCTGCGCTGCGAGTGCGGATCGGTGCCGGGGTTGCCGAACTTCGCATCGAATCCGCCGTACCAAGTATTGGCTTCGAACAGCACGAAGCGCAGCCGCGCGGGATCGAGATCGAGCAGCTTGCGCATCACGAAGTCGCTCTCGAGCGCCATCATCCCGTCCATACCGAAGTTGAAGGATCGGAACGGACGGCCGCGCGCCGAGAGATCCGCATCGACGATCCGCGGATCGATGCCGCGCAGCATGCGGCTGGATCCGATGTACACGGCATCGAGCTCGTCTTTGTGCGCCGCGAAGTACTCGTACTTGGCGCGCATCGCGCGCTCCTCGGGAAAGGGGACGAGCGGATACACGAGCGCGGCGACGGCGGTCAATCCCGCCAGGCCTAGGGCCACGAACAGTGAGGTCGGCCCGATCGGCGGCGTGTCGCCACTGCTCATCGCACCGCGCACCGCCGCGGCGCGCGCCGGAGTCCGCCCGCCGGGCGGACTCCATGTTTATTGGAAGCGAGGAGCATCGGGGGGAGGCGGGACGGAGCGGCATCGACTATCGGGCGAAACCCCGATCGAGGCTTAGCGGGTCGATCGAGCGCGAAGAGCCTAGCGGGAGCGGAGCGGATTCGCAGCGCGTCAGCGCGCTCCATCGCCGACGCGATCGACCCGCGACCGAAACCTGCGCCAACCCCCTCAAGTTCCGCCCGTGCAAAAGGCAAGTTTGGCCACTAGCCAGACAACTACTCGAGTAGTAGAACGAACTCGACGCGCTCGCCAAGCGCTCCACACCGGAGGAACTCACATGGGCCGATCCCACCATCTCGCCGACCTGCAGTACGCGATCATGCGCGTGCTCTGGACGGACGGCGAAGCCACGGTTTCGCGCGTGCAGGAAGCGCTTTCGAACGAGCGCGGACTCGCGCTCACTACCATCGCGACGATGCTCACGAAGATGGAGAAGAAGGGTGTCGTGAGCCACCGCACCGAGGGCCGGCAGTTCGTCTACAAGCCGCTGATCTCGGAAAAGCAGGTCCACCGGACGATGGTCGCCGAACTGACCGAGCGCCTCTTCCAAGGCGACTTCAAGGCGCTCGTCAGCCACCTGCTCAGCGAACAGGAGATCGACGCGTCCGAGCTGAAACGGTTGAAGGCGTTGATCGAAGAGCGCAGCTCGAAGGAGCATCGCCGTGGGCGTTGAATCGGCCGCTTGGAAAGTCGCCGCGTGGCTCGCGACGTACGCGCTGCATAGCACGGTGTTGATCGCGGTCGCATGGCTCGCCGTGCTCGCACTGTCACGGGTCACTCGAGTGCGCGACTTCGCGGCCGCGATCCGCGAATGGATGTGGAAGTTGGCGCTCTTCGGCGGGCTCGCGACCGCGACCGCGCAGGTCGGGTTCTCGATCGAGACCTGGCGCCTCGAATGGATCCCGTCGCCCTCGCAGTCGACGGCTCTGGTCGAGCGCGCTGCGTCGGCGCCCGCACCCGACACCCTCGAGCCGAGTCGACCGGCCGCATGGACGTTCGCGCCGATCGTCGCCGCGCTGCCGAAGCTTGACCGGCAGGTCGAGCCGAGCGCTCGGCGCACCCCCGCGGTGCACCCGCTCCTGGCTCCGGCGCTCCTCCAACTGCGGATGTTGGAAGCGGAGCACGAATCGGCGCCGCGATTCCGGGTCGCCACGATGAATGTTCCGGCAGAAGTCAGCGCACCGGCGACGCCGAGTCGACCGATTCCGTGGATCGAACTCGCGCTCGGGCTCTGGATCATCGGGATCGCGATCGGCCTCGTGCGCTGGGCGCGCGAGTGGCAACGGCTCGCACGCTGCGTCCGCGGTCGTGTGGCCATCGAGTCGGGCCTCGTCTTCCGCGACCTCGAAACGTTGCGCAAGCGCGCTGGCTTCAACCGCCGCGTGCGCCTGTCGTGCGCGCCCGGCATCGCGGCACCGCTCACGATGGGCGTGCTGCGCGCGGAGATCTGCCTGCCGCCGCGCGCGCTGCGCGCACTCCAACGCGACGAGATCCGCGCGGTGCTCGCGCACGAGCTCGCCCACGCCGTGCGCAATGACACCGCGTGGCTGTGTCTGTGCCGCTTGCTCGAGATCGCGTTCTTCTTCCAACCGCTCAACCGCATCGCGCGACGCCGCCTGCAAGAAGACGTCGAGTCGCTGTGCGACGACTGGGCGGTCGTGCACACAGGAGAGTGTGTTCCGCTCGCGAGCTCACTGACCGAGATCGCCGGCTGGATCGTCGCCGAGCACCGTCGGTTGCCCGCCCTCGCCATGGTCGCGCACGGCTCGGCGCTCTCGCACCGTGTGCGGCGTCTGCTCGACGAGGAGCGCGCGCCGGTCGTGATGCAAGGTCGCATGGGCCTCACGGCGATCGCGAGCCTGTGCTGCGCGGGCGCGGCGTTCGCGCTACCGGGCATTTCGACGAGCGCGCCGGCGGATCGATTCGCGGCGGTCGAAGCGTGCAGCGCCGTCGACGACTGCGACGACAAGGACTGCGACGACAAAGCGTGCCCCGACGCCGACAAGTGCAAGGACTGTGAGATCGACGACGCGCGCCCGGCGTCGGAATCGCCGACTACGTTGGCGGGCGTTCCGATCGAGTGGACCGCGCCGCCGCTCCTCGCGGCCACCAGCACGATCGCAGTTCTGCTGCCTGCTGCCGGAGTCGAACCGCTCGGCGCAAGGCCGCTCGATGTCGGTGGGCTGATCGAAGAGATCGCATCGCTCCAGCACGGCCTCGACAGCTTGCGAGCCGAGGCGAGCGTCTTCGGCGCCGACGATTTGCAACCGCGGATCGACGCGCTCACGAAGCGCCTCGAGTCACTGCGCACGATGCAGACGCGCCTCTACGAGCTGCTCCAGCAGTACCAGCACGGCTCGCTACTCGATCAACCCTAGCCTCCCCCGTCTCGCGATCCCGACCGAAGAATCGATACCGACAGAAGGAATGAACATGAACCAATCCCTGTTCTCGCTCGTCTTGTCGCTCGGCGCGGTTTCCGCCGGCGGCGCCGCGCCCGTGCCGGATTGCACGACCCCGAAATGCCGAGTCGTGGCGACGTGCGATGGGCCCAATGCGCCCAATGCGCATCGAAGCGTCGCGTCGACGACTTGCGTCGCGCCCGCCGTCGTCGCAACTCCGATGGCGCTGACGACCACCGTGACGACGCCAGTGACGACCCGTCTCACGACTTCGGTACGAACGCGGCTCGCGGTCCCTGCATCGGCCGTGTCGGGCGCCGTTGCCGCAACGCCCGTCGCGTGCGATCCCGAGCTGCTCCGCGCGCGCGCACTCGCTCGTGCGGGTGGCGACGGACAGTGCGCGACGAAAGCGAAGAAGAAGTGCCAGAGCCCGTGCCAGACGACTCAGCGTGAACAAGAACTCGCCTATGAAGAGGCCGCGACGCGCGCCGGCGAAGCGGCGCACGAAGCCGCCCGTGCCGACGAAATGCACGCGTGGGCGAACGGCGGCGGCGAGGCCGAGCGAAAAGTGCTGTGCGAGCTGACGCGGCAAAGCCAATGCTCACAAGAAGCGCTTCGCGAACTCGCCACCCACGACGCGCTGTCCGCGGCCCACCGCGAGCAATTGGCGGCGCATGCGCAAGCACTCGCCGCCGCGGGTGCGTTGTCGGGCGCACAGCGCGACGTGGAGAAGGTCGCGGCGAGTCTGCAGAACGGCGAGTACTTCGAGGCGCTCCACTCGGACGAGTACGCCGCAGCACAAGCCGACATGAACTCAGCGCTCGCCGCGCTCGAAGGCACGGACGGCGATTCGATCCGCGAGAAGATCCGCGCGGCGCTTGGAAAGCTCGATCGCAAGCACGACGAGTCCGCGGACGACTCCGACGACGAGGAATCGGTCGATGACGTCGCGGACTGCTCATTCGACGAAGATTCGTTCGGCGAAGAGTCAGGCGATGACGATTCGGGCGACGACTACGCCGACGAAGTCTCCGACGACCAGCAGGACTCGAGCCTGGAAGCGCGCATCGAAGCGCTCGAGGCGCTGGCGCGCGAACGCGGCGACGATCTCGACGACGACGGCGACTCCAAGTCGCTCGAAGATCGCGTGGCATCGCTCGAGCGCCTGATGCGCCTCGGCGCGCCGGGGTCGCACAACCTCCCCACGTTGCCGCGCATGCGACTCGACGCGTTGAAGGGTCTCAAGGAGTTCAAGAACTTCCCGCGCGTGAAGATCGGCGACAGCGAAGTGTTCGTCCTGCCCGACGGCGGCGGCTGGCCGATGGCCGTCGCGCCGCAAGCGAAGACGCCTTATGTCTGGCGCATCCCGTCGCAGAACGCGAAACCCGGCAAGGCACCCAAGGCGCCCAAGGCAAACGGCTACACGTTCTGGCGGTCGGGCAACGACGACGACGATGAAGTCGATGTCCCCGAACCCGCCGAAGCGCCGGAACCGCCGGATGTTCCCGAAGCTCCTGAGGCCCCCGAAGCGCCCGAGGCCATCGCACCGTTCGGCCATGGCGGTGCGCAGCGCATGCCCGGCCGCGCGTACTCCCCCGGCGCGAGCGCCGAGACACGCCGCGAGATCGAATCGCTGATGCGCGAGATGCGTTCGCAGATCGACTCGATGCGCGGCGAGATGGAACGTCTCCGCGAAGAGCTCGTCCGCGCCTCGAAGCGTGGAGCTCGCTGAGCGAACCCTCGCGCACGGTCACGTCGACCCTGGGACCCTCGCGGCTGACCGCCGCGGGGGTCCTGCCATTTCTGTCCGGCCAAAGCTGTGTGGACCGCAGAATCCTGTCGTCCGGATCTGGCTTGCGATCGTCTAGCCGTGGTCGCGGCCCTCGTACTTGCTGCGCGACGATCCACCATCGCACGAGAAACCCATGAATCGCTCGCTACTCGCAATCTGCGCCTTGGCCGTTTGTGCTTCGTCGTGCCTCGAGAACGAGGAAGAGATCACGGTCCGCGAGGACGGCTCGGTGAGCGTCCGAATGTCCGCCAAGGGCAAGCCCGAGGATCTGGCCGACGGCTATCCGATCCCGCTCGACTCGCCGTGGATCGGTGATTCGGACGCGACGTCCATGTGGGTTCGCGCTGTGGGTGGCGATACCGGCAGCGCCGGCGTGCGCGAGAGCTTGGGCCGGCTCGCGGCTGGCTCGAGCAAGA
>JANLUN010000001.1:0-4134 GCA_031363505.1 Planctomycetota bacterium
GGTCTTGGCGGCTTCGTCGAGTCGACGGTGACCGCTGCTCTGGAGAACCTCGACCTCAGTCACACGCCCAGCCGTGTCGACGTGCAGCGCGCAGAGCACGCTGCCTTCCTCGCCGCGGCGAACGCATGCGGAGGGATAGACGGGAGGCGGCGCTTCGAGCGCGAGCGGGCCGACGTCAGCGCCGGACGCATCCGCAGCTGACGCACCTTCGGCTGAGCCGGTGGGGAGGCCCAGTCGCGGCCGTGCGGGAGCTCCGGCACCGCCTTCGCCGATCGAGGATGATTCGGGCGATGCCGCGGCGATCATCGGCGCGTCGACCGTGGCGGTTTCAGACGTCCGGAGTTCGGCTCCGGAAACTTCTGCGACGGACTCTTCGAAAGCGCCGACCTCCGGATCTTTTGTCGCAGCCTCCGCGAGCACATCTGTCGGATCTGCGCGAGGTGTCTCGATCTCGACGACCTGTTCCGTGGAAGGTGGAGCGACATCGACCGCGGTTGCCTCCACGTCGACGCGCTCGACGATCGCGTCGACGATTTCGACCGTCGGCTCTGCGCCATCGACATCACCGGTCGAAATGCCGCTCCGCGGCCGGATCTGGAACGAGAAGTACTCCTCTTCCTCGATCGGCGCGCGCTCGACATCGACCGTCCATCGCGCGATCGCCGCCATCGCCGCCGCATGCAGACCGAAGGAGAGAAGGCAAGCAGAGAAAAGAACGCGACCTTTCGGGTCGCGTTCTCGTGCCGAGCTCTCTCTGCTCTTTGCTTCGATCACCCCGTAGGTCACATCAGAAATCGTAGCCCAGCACGAAGAAGAGTTGCGCCTCAGGCGAGTCGCTGCCGATGCCGACCAGAGTGGCGACGTCGAGGTGGACCCGCGGCGTGGGCCGGTACTGCAAGCTCGGACCGACCAGCAGCTCCTCGGTCCATTCGCCGCGGTCGCTGTGCTCGTCCGCGATCGACGTCTTGATCTCGCCACCGAGCGAGAGTCGCTCGTCTTTCAGCGTGTGGCTGATGCCGGCGGTCAGCTCGTACACGTTCTCGAGGCTCCCGCTGAGCTCGCGTTCGTACACGAGGTTCGTGCCCCAGTGCCACGACGGTTTCAGCTCGTCGCCGAGCAGGAGCTTCAGCTCGTAGGAGTCGACGTCCGGATCGCTGAACTTGTACTCGACGTACGCGGTCGGATTGCCCCAGATCTTGCCCCAGTCCGCGAACGCGTAGCGCAGCTCGAGCTTCTGCTGGTTGAACTCGCTCGGGCCGTCGTGACCTTCCGAGTTGTTCACGATGTAGAAATCGAATTGGAAGCGGTTCGGCAGTCCGATCTCGAACTCGTACTGCGTCTGGATCTCCGTCGGGCCGTGCTTCGGGATCGTAGGCCGCGACCAATACTCGAAACCGAAGCTGCCCGGAGGACGCACGTAGATGCGCGTCGTCGGGAATCGGCGGTACGCCGTCCACGCAGGTTGGTCGTACGGGCCGATGCGATCCTCCTCGCGCAGCTCGGAGACGCGCCGGGCGGTGACCGTGGTCGAGCCGATTTGGTGCGTGTCGACTTCGAGCAGGTCCTCGGCATCCGTTTCCGGCGGACGCTGTTTGTCGGCCGGATTGACGACTTGGGCGCGCGCGATCGGGGCGGCGGAGAGCAAGGACGCGAGACAGAGCAGGCGGACGCGGCTGGGGGTGGGCATGGCGCTCGTGCGGTGGGGGGATGGGGATGCGAGCCTCGCGCGAGGCTCTGCAAGAAAGCAGCGCGGCTCGGAAGGCTCGCGCCAAACAATTCTCGGAATCCCGATTCCCGCGCCGGCCGGTCTGCCTAGCTCCACCCGCGCGTGTCGTAGTCCGCGAAGGTGAACGCGACGAGGATCAGGAACCAGAAGAAGCCCGCCGCGACGAACACCCAAGTCAACCGGCTCGAGTAGCGCACGTGCATGAAGTAGAGGATCACGAGCAGCGCTTTCACGACGGCGATCGATAGCGCCACGACGGTATTCAGCGCGCCCATGTCGACATACGCCGCCGCGACCGTCACGCCCGTCCCCACGAGCAGCGCGAGGAAGATCGCGATGTAGATCTTCAGCGGTACGACGTGCGTGTTCATGCGTGTCTCCCGAGCAGGTACAGCATGGGGAACAGGAAGATCCACACGACGTCGACGAAGTGCCAGTAGAGGCCCGTCATCTCGAGCGCGTTGTGCTGCTGCGGCGTGAACTCTCCGCGCGCCGCGCGCTTCGTGATCCAGATCATGACGCCGATCCCGACGATCATGTGGAACGCGTGCAGGCCCGTCATCGCGAAGTAGATCGAGAAGAAGATCCGCGCTTGCGGGCCGTCCGCGCCGAACGCCGCGACGTCGAACGTCGGGCCGGGCACCAAGTGATGCTCGAACTTGTGGCTGTACTCGACGGCCTTGATCCCGAGGAACGCGATGCCGAGCACCATCGTCAGCACGAGGTGCATCACCTGGCTCTTCTGCTTCCCGACCTGCGCCGCGCGGATCGCGAGCGCCATCGTCAGGCTCGAGCAGATCAGCACCGCCGTGTTGATGCCGCCGAGCACGACGTCGAGCTCGTGACTCGCGGCGTGGAACGCGGACGGATACATGTTCCGGTACACCGCGTAGACCAGGAACAAGCCGCCGAAGAACATCACCTCGGAGACGAGGAACGCCCACATCCCGAGCTGCGCCGCCTCGTGCTGTTGACCGAGGTCGTCGAAGTGGTGCGCGAGCAGTGCAGAGTCGTGCTCGCTCGCCGCGTCGTGCTTGGAGGCTGCAGCGCTAGGGGACAATTTCGAGCTCCGCTTTGCTGTACGCGTACGCTTCCTCGGTCACGACCGGCGTCTCGTCGAAGTTGAACGTCGTCGGCGGCGACGGCGTGGTCCACTCGAGGCCTTTCGCGCCCCACGGATTCTTCCCTGCGACCTTGCCGTACATGAGCGACCAGATGAAGTAGCTCATCGGGATCAAGTAGCCGATGCCGAGGATCGACGCGCCCGCGGTCGACATGACGTTGAGCACTTGGAACTCGTCCGGGTAGGCGTGGTAGCGCCGCGGCATCCCCATGTATCCGAGGATGAACTGCGGGAAGAACGTCAGGTTGAACCCGATGAAGATGATCACCGCCGCGCACTTGGCGAGCGTCTCCGGGTACATCCGCCCGAAGATCTTCGGCCACCAGAAGTGTAGGCCGCCGAGATACGCCATCAGCATTCCGCCGACCATGACGTAGTGGAAGTGCGCGACGATGAAGTACGTGTCGTGCACGTGCACGTCGACCGCGAGCGTCGCGAGGAAGATGCCCGTCAGTCCGCCGATCGTGAACAGGCCGATGAAGCCCAGGGCATAGAGCATCGGCGTCTCGAACGTGATCGAGCCCTTGTAGAGCGTCGCGGTCCAGTTGAAGACCTTCACGGCCGACGGAACGGCGACCACCATGCTCAAGATCGAGAACACGAGGCCGGCGTACGTCGACTGCCCGCTCACGAACATGTGGTGGCCCCACACGAGGAAGCCGAGCACCGCGATCGCGAGCGAGCTCAGCGCGACGAAGCCGTAGCCGAAGATGCGTTTGCGCGCGAAGCACGTGACGATCTCGCTGATCACGCCCATGCCCGGCAGGATCATGATGTAGACCGCCGGGTGCGAGTAGAACCAGAACATGTGCTGGAACAGGATCGGATCGCCGCCCAGCGCCGGATCGAAGATGCCGATGTGGAAGAGTCGCTCGAGCGCGACGAGTGCGATCGTGATCGCGAGCACCGGCGTGCCGAGCACCATGATCAAGCTCGTCGCGTAGTGCGCCCATACGAACAGCGGCAGACGGAACCAGGTCAGGCCCGGCGCGCGCAGCTTGTGGATCGTGGCGATGAAGTTGACGCCGGTCAGGATCGACGAGAAGCCCGAGATGAAGATCCCGAGCGCGGCCATGATCACGTGCGAGTTCGCGTAGGTGGACGAGTACGGCGTGTAGAAGGTCCAGCCCGTGTCCACGCCACCCGCGAGCATCGCGTACAGCGTGAACAGCCCGCCGACCATGTAGATGTACCAGGACAGCAGGTTGATGCGCGGGAAGGCGAGGTCCTTCGCTCCGATCATCAACGGCAACAGGAAGTTGCCCAGCACCGCCGGGATGCCCGG
>JANLUN010000071.1:0-1930 GCA_031363505.1 Planctomycetota bacterium
CAACGCGAGGCCGCGTTGTCGTTGCTCGCGCGCCTCCAGGAGCGTTCGTGGACACCCGGTCAACCGCTCGACGGTTGAGCTCGCGCGGCCTCGGTGTTCAACAATCGAAAAAGGATGTGTCGGCCGCTCCTACTCGTCGGCGCGCGCCCTTAGAGCGGAGCGAACGGGTTATGCTCACGAGGATGTTCCACTGGGTCGCGTTCGCCTCGATGGGTGTGCTCGCGGTGCCGAGCTTTGCGTCGCATTCGATCTTGGAAGGCGACGCGGCGGCCGACTCGCACGGTCGAGCGCGCACGTGCGGACTCGGCCGTGAGTTCCACGCCGGACGACGCGCGGCGCTCGTGAGTCGACTCGACGACGGCGTCGTCCTCGTGCGCGGTCTGCCCACGACGCGCGATTACACGCGGTTTCAGCAAGACAAGGTCTTCTGGTACCTGACCGGAATCGAGAGCCCCGGCGCGACGCTCGTGATCGACGTGAAGTCGAAGCACGAGATCCTCTTCCTGCCCAAGGCCAGCGCGATGAGCGAAATGTGGGAAGGCGAGATCATGGACGCGAGCGACGAGTGGGTCGGCTCGACGTTCGGTTTCGCCGACGTGCGGCCTGCGAATGAGCTGATGGAGACGCTCGAGGAGCTCATCACCGACGACAAGCCGGTGTGGATCTCGAAATCGCCGCACGTGACGCTCTCGGGCTGTCACGATCGCGCGTTCCCCGCGGATCGCACGGCCGCGAAGGATCCGCTCGACGGTCGGGCGAGCCGCGAAGAGGCACTCGCAGCCAATCTCGAAGACAAGTTCGAGTGCGAAGTACGCGACTTCGCGCCGATCCTCTCGGAGATCCGCCGCGTGAAGACGTCGGAGGAAATCGACGCGATGCGCCGCGCGGGTCGCGCGGGAAGCGCCGCGATGTCGGAAGCGATCCGCTCGACGCAGCCCGGCCAGGGCGAGTGGGAGCTCGAAGCGTTGATGAGCTTCGTGCATCGCCGCGAAGGCGCCGAAGGACCCGCGTACTACGCGATCGTGGGTTCCGGACCGAACGCGCTCGTGCTGCACTACTCGGCGGTATCGCGACAGATGCAATCGGGAGAGATGCTCCTCATCGACTACGCGCCGGAGTACGACCACTACACGAGCGACATCACGCGCTCGTGGCCCACCGACGGCCAATTCACCGACCGCATGGCGGAGATCTACGACGCCGTGCTCGCCGCGCAAGAAGCCGGGATCGCCGCTGTCGCGCCGGGCAAGACGATGCGTGAGATCGACCGTGAGTGCCGCAAGGTCCTGCAATCGCGCGGCATGGGCAAGCTGATGCCGCACGGCGCCTGCCACTACATCGGTATGGAAGTGCACGACGTCGGCGAGTTCGACAAACCGTTCGAACCGGGTGTCGCGTTCACGGTCGAGCCGGGCGTCTACGATCCCGCGACCGGAATCGGCGTGCGCATCGAAGACGTGGTCGTCGTCACGGCGAGCGGCTGCGAGGTCCTGACCGCCGATGTGCCGAAGGATCGTCAGGCGATCGTGGCACTGTGGAAGGAGCAGGGGATCCTCGAACGCGGACCGGCTCCGCGCGGCGGATCGGGCGCTGCCCCGATCGAAGCTGACTCCTCGAAGCGCTGATCGCTTGGGTTCGCGCTGGTCGCCGGTCGAAAGAGCGCTTGGATGACGGCGAGCCTTGGCCTTCACGGCCGATGCACGCGGCGCTTCGGTGTCGCTGTGCGGGCTTGATTCGCAGCATGATCTGACAACCGTCCTGGGCCGACGTCGTCTGCGGACCTTCTGAAAAGAGGGTCCGCGTTCATTTCGAGGCTGCGGCCGCGGTCCGCGAAGCGAGCGAGCGTGCTTCCAAGCCCTTCGAGCGGCGCTGTACGGAGCCAGCCTCCCGCTTCCTCGCAAACGCGCTTGCGAGGAAGCGGGAGGCCGCG
>JANLUN010000169.1:0-6019 GCA_031363505.1 Planctomycetota bacterium
CATCGCCGTGCCGCGGCGCGTTCACAGCGAAGCCAATCCGATGAACACCAGAACCACCCCTAGGTCGAATGCCAATCCCATCGCCAGCACCGGGAGCATCGGTCTCTCCGCAGCAGGTTCGATGCACAGAACGGCTCGACGGCGACCGACATCCCCATCGCGCACGAGCAGCACTGCAAACGATCGCCGTCCGCCAGCGATCGGGTCCCGGCAGTGGATGTCGAAAGCGATGTGCAGCGAACTGGGTGTTTGCTCAACGGCGGCGTCCGCTCCCGGCCAGCTCGACCAGTGGGCGTAACGCACGTCGGCGACCGGGACCATCGCTTCGGGCGGCGTCTCGCCAACCGGCTCGGTCGAAGTTCGCTCCTTCAGCCGATCGCGCGGGATGAGAACTCTGGGCCACTCGGCAGCAGTCGACGCTTCACTCGCGGTCTGGGAGAAGAGCTGGTCGAGCTCGGTTCCGGAGAGCTCGAGTACCGGACACCAAGTGTCGCGCGGGAGATTCCAGTTGGACTCGTTCCAGCCGCTGCTCAGCTCTTCGAAGTGGAGCTCGAGACCTCCGTCGCTCGTCAGCATCGCTTGTCGGACTGTGCCGCGGTCGACGGGCGCCGCGCTATAGACACAGTTGATCGTGGCGCACGCTGTCGATGCGTAGGCCGCCAGTAATGCGAAGCAAGCGCGGCGGATCGAGCGGCGAGACTTGGGGTTCATGCTCTTGTTTCCTGGCCTGCTACGGGAAAGGGCCGCAAGGCTGACGCGCCTCCAGCGGACCGGCTGCGTTCAGCTTTGCCGAGACCACGCGCCCGGCACGATATCAGACAGCGGTTTGCTCCCCGAGGTCCGACTACCAGTTCGCCCCTGTGTTGCCGCGCACGTCGGATGCGAGCCCGTCGACATCCGCATCGACGTGCACCGAACTCTCAGTCGGCCGGACGGTCAATCGATACCGGACCTCGAGCGGACGAACCGCGCGCGGAAGCTGCGCGCACGACGCGAGCAGGAGCAATGCGAACGGAAGTGCGAGTCGAAACACGATCGCGACATGCTCGCGCGCCGATTCCCCGACGTCAAAGCCGCCACGATTCCTCGCACAGGTGCGGCTCGCTCGTTCTCGATCGGGTATAAGACCGCGCGACTTCCGAACGATCGCGCCGTGACTGTTCCCCCCCGCGAAACCATCGCCGAGTTCACGTTCAAGTCGGTGCTCGCCGGCATCGTGCTCGGTCTCGTATTCGGCGCCGCGAACGCGTACCTCGGGCTGCGCGTCGGCTTGACCGTATCTGCGTCGATTCCGGCGGCGGTGATGACCGTCGCGGCGTTTCGACTGTTCAAGACGCGCGGGACGATCCTCGAAGCGAACCTCTCGCAGACGATCGGCTCCGCGTCGACGTCGCTCGCCAGCGGCACGATCTTCACGATCCCCGCGCTCTTCCTGTGGGGCGTCGCGCCGCCGTATCTGCAAGTCGTCGCGCTGTGCTTCCTCGGCGGAGTGCTCGGCCTCGCGGCGATGATCCCGCTGCGCCGGTTGCTCATCGTTCAAGAGCACGCGACGCTCCCGTATCCCGAAGGCACCGCGTGCGCCGAAGTGCTGCGCGCGACGACGGGGGAATCGACCGAGGGACGCTGGATCTTCCGCGGGATCGCGGTCGGCGTGCTCGTGAAGGTCCTGCTCGCGCTCGTGTTCCTCGTGCCGAACAAGCTGCACGCCGAGCTCGCGTTCCTTCCGAAGGCGGAGCTCGCGATCGAGCTCGCACCGGCGCTGATCGCGGTCGGTTTCATCTTGGGCTACCGCCAATCGGGGATCCTCGTCGCGGGCTCGGTCGTGTCGGCGCTCGTGCTGACACCGCTGATCGCGTGGCTCGGTCAGAGTCTCGACGCACCGCTTTTCCCCGAGACGAAGAACCTCGTGAGGGACATGAGCGCTGACCAGATCTGGTCGCGCTACGTGCGCTACATCGGAGCGGGTGCGGTCGCCGTCGCGGGGATCATCGCGGTCGCGAAGAACTTGCCCGGGATGGTCGGCGCGGTGAAGGCCGTCGCGCGCGGTGTGCGCGGAACATCGACAACGGTGCCGCCGATCGCCGCATCAGGCTCGACGCCCGCGTTCGTTCCCGGGTCCGCTGCCGATCGCGACCTCCCGGGGAGCTTCGTCGTCGGCGCGATCTTCACCGTGATCCTCGTGGCCGCGTTCGTGCCGGGTGTCTTCGCCGGCGATCTCTCGCCGGTGCAGCGCGGTGTCTGCGCGCTCGGTGTCGGCATCTTCGGAATCCTGTTCGTCACTGTCGCCGCGCGCATCGTCGGCATCGTCGGTGTGAGCTCGCAACCGACTTCGGGGATCACGCTCGTCACGCTGCTCGGCATCGCGTCGATCTTCGCGGCGATGGGTTGGACGGATCTCGGCGCGCGCGCCGCGGTGCTCACCGTGGGCACGATCGTCGCGGTCGCGGCGTCGAAAGCGGGCGACATCTCCCAGGACCTGAAGACCGGCTTCCTCGTCGGCGCGACGCCGGCGCGGCAACAGCTCGGCCAACTGATCGGCGCGGCGTTCGCGTGCTGGGCGGTCGCGGGCACGGTGCTTCTGCTCGGCCACACCTACACGTTTGGAAGCGCCGAGATCCCCGCGCCGCAAGCGACCTTGATGAAGACGATCATCGAGGGCGTGCTCGCCGGCGATCTACCGTGGGATCTCGTGTTGTCCGGTGGGGGACTGGCGATCGGCGCGTCGCTGTGCGGTGTGTCCGCGCTCGCGTTCGCGATCGGCGTGTACTTGCCGCTCTCGTCGATGGCCGCGATCTACCTCGGTGGTGTGATTCGCGCGGCATACGAGAAGCGCCGCGGTCCGAACGCGGCAGCGCACGGAGATCCGGGAGTTCTCGCGGCGTCGGGCCTCGTGGCGGGCGAGGGTCTCGCGGGAGTCGCGATCGCGGCGCTCGTCGCGCTCGAGATCGTTCCGGGCAAGCACGATCCGAGGCTCGCGGACGTCGCCGGCAACATCGGCACGTCGGCCCTGTTCGTCGCGATCGCGCTGTTCCTGTACGTGTCGACGCCGCGTGGATCGACACCGCGCAGCTCGACCAAAGGCTCGTCGTGACGGATCCGAAGAAGCGCGTTCACACCGAAGAGGTCCAGCTCACGGGCCACATCATCGACTCGTGGGTCCTGCCGCGCGCGTTCGACACGATCATGGACTGCGGCGGCGACTTCGAAGTGCTCTCGATCCAAGTCGGCAAGCACAAAGGGGAGACGAGCCGCGCGCACTTGCGCGTGCAGGCTCCCGACGCGGCGACGTTGACGGCGATCATGACGCGGCTGCAGGAGCTCGGCGCCGAACTCGTCAGCAAGCGCGACGTCGAGACGAAGCTCGCTCCGCGCGACGGTGCATTGCCGCCCGACTTCTACAGCACGTCGAACATGGCGACGCAAGTGCGCATCGGCGGCGAGTGGGTGAACGTCGAAGGCATCGAGATGGACGTCGCGATCTTGCTCGACCGCAAGCGAACGCGCGCGTTCACCCGGCCGATGGTGCACGTGAAGAAGGACGATCCGGTCGTCGTCGGCTACGAGGGGATCCGCGTGCAGCCGCTCGAGCGTGCACGGGAAACCGAGATCTTCTCGTTCATGAACAGCTCGGTGAGCTCCGAGAAGCCGAAGAAGCTCGTCATCCAGGAGATCGCGCGCGAGATGCGCGAGATCCGCGCACACGGCGGCAAGATCTTATTCGTCGCCGGGCCCGCGATCGTGCACAGCGGCGCTGGTCCGCTGCTCGCCGACTTGATTCGCGAGGGCTGGGTCGACGTCCTCTTCGGCGGCAACGCGATCGCGACGCACGACGTCGAGAGCGCGCTGCTCGGAACGAGCCTCGGTGTCAGTCTCGCGAGCGGTCTCGCCGTCGAAGGCGGCCACCGCCACCACATGCGCGCGCTCAACGCGGTGCGCACGGCGGGATCGCTCAAGGCCGCCGTCGATCAGGGCATCCTGACGCGCGGGATCATGTACGAGGCGATCAAGAAGGGGATCCCGATGGTGCTCGCGGGTTCCATCCGCGACGACGGTCCGCTGCCCGACGTGATCACCGATGTCTTGGTCGCGCAGGATGCGATGCGCGCCGCGGTGCAAGACGGCGTGCGGATGGCCGTGATGATCTCGTCGATGCTGCACAGCATCGCGACGGGCAATTTGCTGCCGGCGGCCGTGAAGACCGTCGCGGTGGACATCAACCCCGCCGTCGTGACGAAGCTCGCCGACCGCGGATCATGGCAGGCGGTGGGACTCGTGACCGACGCCGAGCCGTTCTTGCGCGAACTTGCGCTGGCGCTCGCGGCGGGCTGACGCGCGGGCGCGTCCTACGCTTGCCGCGCGAACGCCGATCTACTTCTTGTTCTTGCTCAGATCGAGCCCGCGGACTTGCCACTGCGCTTCGCTGATCTCGTGTGTCCACGAGTTGTCGCCCGGCGCGAGCGTGATGCGGTCGATCACGAAGTTCTTCGAGAACTTGCTCCCTTCGCCGCGCCACGCGATGCGGTACTCACCGGGCTCGCGCGCGGCGAGCGTCAGTCGCCCGTTCTCGTCGACGCTGCACGAGCTGATGTCGAGCGCGGGCGTCGTGCGGCTGAACAGCGTCGCGATGGCCTTGCCCGGCGCCTTGCCCGCGACGGTCAGCGCGCCTGACACTCGACACACGGCGTCGCGCGAGAAATCGAGATCGCGCTTCGTCGTCGCGCCCTCCTTCACTTCGAACACGTACGGCGGCTGCTTCGACGCGCCGACGAGTCCGATGGATGCGGTGCGCGCGGCCGCGGGCGGCGGCAAGTACACGATGTTCGCGAGCCACGGCCCCGGCGGCAGATGCTCGCAGCGCCATTTGCGCGACGCGTCGACCGTTCGTCGAATCTTTTTTGCGTCGCGATAGACCTCGATCACCGTGTTCGCCGGATCGACGCCGGCCGGGAGGAGCACCGAACCCTCGACGCTTCCACCGGCTCCCAAGTCGATCGTGATCTCCGCTGCGCCGGCTTGCACGGGGGCGGACACGGCTTCGCTCGCGACTCCCGACGATGCGAGCACGCGACCATCCGCCACTCGTTGCTTCGACGCGATCGCGAATCGTCCCTGCGCGTCGGTGCGCGCGGATGCGTCGCCCACGACCTGGTAGGGATTCGTGATGAACTCGGCATCCGTCGCGGCCATCGGGTTGATTCCCGGTCGCACGAGGACGACCTGCGCGCCGGCGAGCGGTTTGCCCGCGTGCGTGACGCGCCCGGTGATCCACGGCAAGCGATCGAGTCGGACCTCGGTGGTCGCGGGCGTCGTCGCGGCCAGCGCGGCGGGATTCAACGGTCCGATCGACTTCGACTCGTGCAACGGCGAGCGCACTTCGACACGGAACGGCGCGCTCGGTGCGCGGATTTTGAGGACGCCGCCGGGATGATGCGCCGGCAGAGTCTCCTCCAGCTTGTTGCGCGTGCCGCGCTCGATGCGCAGCGCCCAGCCGAACTCTTCCACCGGTGCGCCGGTCGAATCGAGCACGGTGAGACCGAGCTCGAGCGCGGGGGTGAACTTGAGTTGGACGTCGCGGTCTCCGGGCACGGCATCGCCGTACAGGAGGTCGCTCCAGCGCTCGGCCGGATCGTGGACTTCGATCCAGAACTGTTCCTCCGGTTGCACCGACAAGAACAGACTGAACTTGCCGTTCGCATCCGAAACCGTTCGCGAGAGAAGCGAGCCCGTACCGTCGGTGTCCGGTACGGCCGTCCGCACGTCGGCGCCGGCGACAGGTCGGCCCTCTGGATCGAGCACTGTCCCGTCGATGCGATATTCGTCGGGCAGGAACTCGACCTTGACGTCGACGCCGGTGTTCTCCTTGCCCGCTTCGACGTGCACGTTCTCGACCTTGGCCCAACGCGTCGTGTCGTGCTTCGCCCACACGCGGTACGAGCCCGGTGTGATCCCGACGACGCGGTAGCTACCGTCGCTCTTCGTGAAGTCGATGGTTTGGTACCGCGCGAGCGGTTCGTCGTCC
>JANLUN010000199.1:0-16090 GCA_031363505.1 Planctomycetota bacterium
CCGAGCAGATCGATCGCGCGGTCCCATTCACCCGCTGCGAGCGCCACCGTCCCCGCCTCGACGCCCGAAAGGAACTCCGATCCCGTGGTCCGCACGTCCTGAAACGCGTCGATCGCGTTGGACATGTGTCCTCGCTCGAAGTCTCGCAGAGCCGCATCCGTTCGCTGGGGATACGACGCACACGCGCTCGTCAAGAGCAAGAGAGCGCCGACAGAATGCAGGCGCAGGTTGCCCGGGAGCTCGATCGATACGGCCATGGCAGTGTTGAACACGTTCATCGGGCAAATCGCTGGGCGAATCAATGCCCGACACTAGCTGCTGAGGATACCAGTCCTTCGAACACCGCCACCGGCCGCGCAATGCAAACGCAAGACCACGCGCCACTCCCGCGCGCGTCGGTCGTATACTCGCCGCACTCCGTTCCGCCCTTCGCGATGAGCAGCACGCACCTGGAAAGAGACTCTTCCGAGCGCAACGCGGCTGGATCGTCGACTCCGATGATGGAGCAGTTCTGGCGCGCGAAGCGCGAGCAGCCGGATGCGCTGCTCTTCTTCCGCATGGGAGACTTTTACGAGCTCTTCCATGCCGATGCGCACGTTGCCTCGCGCGAGCTCGGCATCACGTTGACCGCGCGTTCCAAGGGCGAAGACGCGATCGCGATGGCGGGCGTCCCGGTGCGTTCGGCCGAGAGCTACCTCATGCGCCTCGTGCAGAAGGGGTTCAAGGTCGCCATCTGCGAGCAGATGCAGGATCCGCGCTTCACGAAGGGCCTCGTCGACCGCGCGATCGTCCGCGTCGTGACGGCGGGAACGATCACCGAGGAGAACGCTCTCGACGCGCGCCAGCACAACTTCTTGGCGAGCCTCTACGTCGCGGGTGAACGCTGCGCGCTCGCGTGGGTCGATCTCTCCACGGGGCGATTGCTCGCCAGCGAGTTTCCGCTCGCGCGCCTCCAGGACCATCTCTCCCGCGTGCAACCGGCGGAGCTGCTCTGCTCGTCCGCATTGCTGAAGGATCCGCCGCCCGTTCTCGCGGAGGTGAAGCACGAGTTTGGGCGCCGGCTCAGCGAGCGCGAACCGTGGCACTACGAACGCGAGAGCACACGCCGCGCGCTGTTGAAGCAGTTCAAGGTGGCGAGTCTGGAAGGATTCGGAATCGCCGACGATGCGCTCGTGATCCTTGCTGCGGGAGCTCTGATCCAATACGTCGAGGAAACGCAGAAAGCTGCGTGTGACCACATTCTGCGGATCGAGATCGTCGACGACGCACAGCACCTCTTCCTCGATCGCGCGACGCGCTCGTGCCTGGAGTTGTTCCGAACGCAGCGCGACGGACGACGCGAGGGCACGTTGCTCGACACGCTCGACGCGACGCTCACGCCGATGGGCGGAAGGTTGCTGTACGAGTGGCTGCTCGAACCTCTGCGCGAGGTCACCGCGATCCTCGAACGCCAGCGCGCCGTCGCGGAGTTCGTCGACTCGCCGTTTCTGCGCGAGGACGTCCGGGGCTTGGCGACGAGCGTCCTCGACATCGAGCGTCTCGTCGCCAAGATCTCGACCGGCCGCGCGTCTCCGCGCGATCTCATCGGTTTGCGGGACTCGTTGTCGGTCGTCGGACCGATGCGAGCCAAGCTCGAGCCGGTGTATTCCACGCGTCTAGCGAACTTGCGGACGAAGCTCGATCCGCTCGACGACGTCGTCGCGCTCATCCACGACACGCTCGCCGACGATCCGCCGCTCGCGACGCGCGAGGGAGGGCTCATCCGCACTGGGTTTCATCCTGAGCTCGACGAGTTGCGCAGCATCGCGGGAGACGGCAAGGCTCGGATGGCGGCTTTTCAGGCCGACGAGATCGCGAAGACCGGCATCACGAGCCTGCGCGTCGGTTTCAACTCGGTGTTCGGATACTTCATCGAAGTTCCGCGCAGCCAGGCGGGCAAGATCCCGGCGCACTACACGCGCAAGCAGACGATCAAGACAGCCGAGCGCTACATCACCTCCGAGCTGAAAGAGTTCGAGACGAAGGTCTTGCACTCGGAGGAGCTCGCGCGCGACCTCGAGTACAAGCTCTTCGAGGAGCTTCGAGTCGGCGTCGCGCGGGCGATTCCACGCATTCTGGACACCGCGCGCGCGCTGGCGCAGATCGATGTGCTCGCCGCGCTCGCGCACCGCGCCGCGGAGTACCGCTATGTTGCGCCCGTCGTCCAAGACGACGACGTGATCGAGATCGAAGAAGGCCGGCACCCGGTCGTCGAACGCAACCTGCGAGCGGATCCCTTCGTTCCGAACGACAGCCGGATGAATCGATCCGATCGACGGCTCACGATCCTCACCGGCCCGAACATGGCGGGGAAGTCGACGTACATCCGTCAAGCGGCCCTGATCGTGCTCATGGCACAGATCGGATCGTTCGTGCCCGCACGCGCGGCGCGGGTAGGCGTCGTCGATCGCATCTTCACCCGCATCGGATCCGCCGACGACATCGGTCGCAACGCGTCCACGTTCATGGTGGAGATGCTCGAGATCGCGAACATCTTGAACAATGCGAGCGCGCGCTCGCTCGTCGTGCTGGACGAGGTCGGACGCGGAACGAGCACGTTCGACGGACTGGCGCTGGCATGGGCGCTCGTCGAACACATCCACGACGCGATCGGTGCGCGCACGATCTTCGCGACGCACTACCACCAGCTCACGGAGCTCGCAGAACGGCTGCCGGGCGTGTGCAACCTGAACGTCGCGGTGCGCGAGTGGAACGACGAGATCCTGTTCCTGCACAAGATCGTCGACGGTGGGACGGACCGCTCCTACGGCATCCACGTCGCGCGACTCGCCGGAGTCCCGCAGTCGGTGATCGATCGCGCGCGCTCCATCTTGGAAACGATCGAGTCGGACGCCGAGGACCTCGCACCGCGCATCGTCGCGAGCACCAAGCGACCCGCGACAACCTCCGCCGGTCCGCGCACGGCGCAGCTCGGACTCTTCGCCACGGAGAAGACGGCGCTCGAGAAGGCCGTGCTCGCGCTCGACCCCGATCGACTCAGCCCGATCGAGGCGCTCCTCAAGCTGCGCGAGCTGCGCACACTGCTATAGCTGGGAGCTCGCGCGCTCTAGACCGGTTCGTCGGTTGCTTCGCGGCGCGACGCGGCGACCGCTGCCTGAATCAGGCTCTTGCGGCGCGAGCGGGGCGGTGGGAAGAGCGCGAGAGCATGGGCAACTTGGCGTGCGATGGCAGGCCACGAGTGGTCGCCCGCGCGATCGCTCGTCGTCGCATCGCGAGCATCCATGCAGACGTCCGCCCCACGCACGATTCCCGGCACGACACCGACGGGCGTCGCGCTGTTGCGATCCAGCAAGATGCGCGACCTCATTTCCTCGGTGCCTACGAGAAACGCATCGGCATGGCGAACCACCGTCCGATTGAGTGTGAGCTCCGCGCGATCGAGCGCGGCTGTCCAGGCCGGCTGCAACGCGACTCCCGTGCGAGCGAGCGACAACGCGCGGTAGATTCGCGCTTGGCGCAGTCCACCTTCGCGCAATGCCGCCAGCGCGCCGCGCATCCCACCGCGCGACAGCGCCGGTTGCGCCGCCGTCGCCAGCGCCACGAGCGACCATTCGTGCTGCGCGACCGTGCCGCCGAGCGCGCGCAAGATCGGAAGCATGAACGCGTGCCCGGGTTCATTTCCGAGCAAGTAGAGGATCTGGTCGAAGTCTCGCGCCCGCAGTCGATGCGACGGTTGCGTCGGTTCGCCGCACCAGCCCGTCGCTTCGCGACCCGACTCCACGAACTCTTGAAGGTCGTGGTGCTCCCGCAAGTGCGGAAGCCAAGCGCGCACATGTTCGCCGACGGCGGAAAGCTCGCCGGACGGCGTGGTGACGACGGCGATTCTCATGAGATCAAGCCGCGACACGGCTCCGCGAACAGCTCAGGCGGTCAGCACTTCGACGCCCTTCGGCCCGAGGTAGAGCGAGTGCTCGTACTGCGCGACCATCGTGCCGTCTTCCTCGACGAGCGGCGGATAGCGAACGAGCGCGCCCTGACGCGCGAGTTGAAGCAGCGTGTCCTCGACCGCGTCGCGTTCGAGATGGTTGAAGTAGCGCCGTGCGACCGGCAGTCCGCGCCAACTCTCGATCGACTTCAAGACGTCGCGGTCGAGGCTCTTCGCCTTCGACGGCGGACGCACCATCATGAACACTTCCGCTTTGCCGAACTCGCGGATGTAGCCGCGGCCCGTGGTCGCGAACGGTTCGATCGCGAACACCATCCCCTGCTTCAGCGTGCCGCCGCCGCGCTCGGCGTAATTCGGGATCTGCGGCGGTGTGTGCACTTTCCAGCGGCCGAGTCCGTGCCCGGTCAAGTTGCGCACTGGTTGGAAGCCCGCCGCCAGGATCGTGCGCTCGATCGCGCCGCCGAGCTCGCCCACCGGAACGCCGTCGCGCACCGTCGCGATCGCGGCGTCGAGCGCGTTGCGCGCCGCGTCGATGAGCGGCGTCCAACGTCGGTCGTTGGAGAGGTCGACGGTCGCAGCAGTGTCGGCGACGTAGCCGTCGACATGCACGCCGATGTCGACCTTCACGCAGTCCCCTTCCGCGTAGCACTGCTCGTCCTCGGGACTCGAGCAGTAGTGCGCCGCGACGTGATTGCGGCTGGACTGCGCGGGGAATCCGGGCTGCGCACCGCGCGCGCGGATCATCTCCTCGACTGTCTCGAGCACGCGGCGAATCGGCACGCCGGGCCGGATGTTCTCCTTGGCCCATTCACGGCACTCGGCCGCGATAACCCCGGCGGCGCGAAAGGACGTGAGTGCGTGATCATCCACGTCGAGGAGCATAAAGGCTTGATCCGGCATGGGCAATTCAGCAAGACAAGCCCTGTCCTCCGAGCATCCTGCGGAGTCCTCACGGCCCGTACTTCCGCACGCGCGACGCATCGAACGATGAAACTCCGAATCCTCCTCGTCCCGCTCGCGCTCGGAGCATTCGTCGTCGCGTGCCGCACGACGGTCTCGACCAGTCCGCCGAGCACACCGAACGCAGTCGTGACCCGAACGGTCGCGAATCGCGCGTGGGAGGTGTGGAGCGCGAGTGAGTGCCTCGGTTCCGTGGTTCGCTACGAAGATCCCGCGGATCCAACGCGCGCGTTCTACGCGGTGCGCAACACGGAGCAGCAGGACCTCGGCGTCGTCGATCTCGAAGGACGCGCGTGGCGATACATGGCGCACGAGCACGACCCCGCGTGGCTCGGCACGGGCACGGTGGTGCAAGGAGCCGCACGCATCCTCGGCGGCGACGAGACGTGCACGCTCCGAGAAGTCGCGGTCGAAAGTCTTTCGCGACCAGCGGCGCCGGCCCCGCCGCGCTGACCGAGCCGCGTCCGTTCACTCCCGCGAAACCACGCGCACGACGCACGCGTCAGCTCGCAGAACGACCACGACGCCGGTCGGTTTCGCACAGCGCTTGTCGGATCGCAGAAGCCGCTCCCCGGCCGCGAGCACACAAGTTCGCAAAGCACGGCGCCGCGGATCCGCACGCGCGCTCGGCACTTAGAGCGCAGCCATGCAACGGTTTCCGGACAGCGTCGCACCGAAGGACCGGGAAACTTCGGAGAACGCCCCGCCGCGGCCGGGGGAAAGCCTCAATCCGCGCCGTCGAACGCTCGAAGAGGGGTGAACGGCGCGCACGGCGCCCTCTCCTGACCTTCCCCACCTTCGCTCAACGGGTCTGCCACATGATCAAGCTGGAAGCTGGCGAGTGCATCGGTTCCTACCGCGTTCTGGAATTCCTGGCGCGCGGCGGTTTCGCACTCGTGTACCTCGCCGAGGATTCCGAAGGCCGCAAGGTCGCTCTCAAGATCGGTGACGTCGCCGGCGGCGGCCGTTACGTGACGCGCTTCCTGGAGATCACGAACCAGCGCCGACCTGAAGGGATCAGCCCGGACGAAACTCCCGCCGAGGCGATCTTCTTCCGCCAAGACGGCGTGCGCATCGACTTCCTGGACGTGCATGAGATCGACGACCTGCTGCGCAGCGAAGCGGAGCTCTTGAACTCGGTCAAGAATCCCAACGTGATCCAGCTGCGCGAGTGCTTCACGCACGAAGGCCGGCCGGTGATCGCGCTCGAGTTCGCGCGCGGCAAGACGCTGCGCGAGAAGATCCGCGGACTGGAAGGCATTCGCCTCAACTGGTTCCTCACGGTCGTGCGAACGCTGCAGAAGCTCAACAAGTCCGCGCAGCTCGCCTACCACGGCGATTTGAAGCCCGAGAACATCCTGATCAAGCCGTCGGGCAGCGTCGTGATGATCGACCCCGCGATGCGCGTCGACGAGCGCGGCGTGATCACGACGACGCCGCACTACAACCCGCTGCTCTTGCGTGACAGCAAGGCCGACGTGATGGGCATCGGCGTGATGCTGTACGAGATCCTCACGGGCGTCCTGCCGTTCGACGAAGTACCGTGGACGTACGCGGGTCGCGAGCAAGGCGGCGAAGTCGAGCGCATGAGCCTCTCGTACTTCCTGAGCTATCCGCCGCCGCGCGATCTCAACCCCAACACGCCGGAGCCGCTCGCGAAGATCGTGTACCGCTGCCTCACGGTGCAGGACTACGGTCTCGCCGAGCTCGAGAAGGACCTCGTCGACTTCCTGCGCAAGGAGTAACGCGGCGCGCGCACGCTGCTGCGTCGCGCCCGCTCGAACGGTCGAAGACGGCGGGCTCGGTTAGACCGAGCCCGCGGTGTTGATGCGCGAACTTGCGCGGACCGTCGTCAGCTCTTGCCGGTTCGGCCGGCCGCCAGGCGCTCTTCCGCCAGTCGCGCCGCCGCTTCGTTCGTCGGGATGTTGTCGCGGCGCGAGATGTCGAACACGCGCTTCAGGTGCGTGTAGATCCCGTCGATCTTCTGCAGCGCCTTCTTCTCGTCGTAGCCGCCGGGCAAGAGCTCGACACCCACGTTGATAATTCCGCCCGAGTTGATCACGTAGTCGGGCGCGTACAGGATCCCGCGCGCACGCAGGTCGCGCGCGTGACGCGGCTCGAGGAGCTGGTTGTTGGCGCAACCCGCGACTGCTTTGCAGCGCAACTTCGGAATCGTGTCGTCGTTCAAGCCCGCCCCGCGTGCGCACGGCGCGTACACGTCGCACTCGATCGCGAAGTGGCCGGTGTCCGGCACGGCTTCGAAGCCGTGCTGCGAGCGCAGCTCCTCGACGCGCGCGTCGTTGATGTCGCAGATGACAACCTTCGCGCCCTTCTCCTTGAGCATGACCGCGAGCCGTCCGCCGACCGCGCCGACGCCCTGGATGAGCACCTTCTTGCCGCGAAAATCCGCGCTGCCGAATACTTCTTCCATCACGGCGCGCAGGCCCACCAGGCAGCCCATCGCGGTGTACGGGCTGGGATTCCCCGAGCTGCCCGACTCACGCGAGAGGCCGGTTACCCAACGCGTCTCTTGCCGGACGATCTCGAGGTCCGGGATCCCGATGTTCATGTCCTCGGCGGTGATGTAACGCCCATCGAGGCTGTCGATGAACCGCCCCATCGCGCGGAAGAGCGCCGGCGACTTCATCGCTTTCGGATCGCCGATGATCACCGACTTGCCGCCGCCCAGACCCGTTTCGGCGACCGCCGACTTGTACGTCATGCCGCGCGAGAGGCGCAGCACGTCGAACAGCGCCTCGTCCTCGGACGCGTAGGGCAGCATCCGCATGCCCCCGAGCGCCGGACCGAGCGTCGTGTCGTGGATGGCGATCAGCGCGTGCAGACCGGATCCGTGGTCTCGGCAGCGCACCACCTTCTCGTAGCCATCGACATCGATCTCGGAGATTTCCATCACTTCATCCGGGGGGAGGCTGAGGGGGAAGCGCGTGCGAGCGCGCTATTCGGAATGGATCACCCGGCTGTTTCGAAGCCGAACGAAAGTCCGGCGATCTTAAGGTACCGCCGCTCCTGCGTCGAGGCGGCGGTACCCGTCTATCCGCGCCGGAGGCAACGGAAGGCAGCGATCGGATCGTGAAGGCGCGTGCGACCGAACGATCGGAGCGCCGATCCGGCGCTCCGTCGTCGGCCCAGGCCGCTCAGTCGTCGTCTTGATCGGTGGCGGGGACGAGCTCCGCGCTCTCGTCACCGTCCGCCGTGTCGGTCGCGGTCGCCGCGGCCTTGCCGGGATCGCGCGTGTTCTTGCACTTCGGGTACGCCGAGCAGGCGAAGAACTCCTTCCCCCACCGGCTCGTCTTCACGACCATCTGCTCACCGCAGCGGTCGCACGCCTCGCCGGCCGGACGCGGAGCTTCGCGCATCTCCTCAGGCAGCGGCTTCGCGTTGCGACACTTCGGGAAGCTCGAGCAGGCCAAGAACGGTCCGCGCCGCGAACCCTTGATGACCATCGGCGAGTTGCACTTGTCGCAGGCGACGCCCGTCTCCTTGGGCACGACGATCTGACCGGCTTCGTCGACGGACGCCGTGCTCTTGCACTTGGGGAAGCCCGTGCACGCGAGGAACTTCCCGCGTTTGCCCGAGCGGATCACCATCGGCTTGCCGCACTTCGGGCAGACGTGCGCCGTCTCGACGACCTCGCTCTTCTCGCGCGGACCGTCGAGCGGAGTCGTGTTCTTGCACTCGGGGTAGCGCGAGCAACCGAGGAACTTGCCGCGCTTGTTGTAGAGGATCGCCATCGGCGCGTTGCACTTGTCGCACGTGCGCTCTGAGAGCTGAGGGTTCAGCTTCAGGTTCTTCATGGCCTTCTCGGCCTTGTCGAGATCGGCCGCGAAGACGTCGTGGAACGTCTTGACCACGCCGACCCACTGCTTGTCGCCGCTTTCGATGCGGTCGAGATCGGCCTCCATGCTCGACGTGAAGTCGGTGTTGATCACGTCGCCGAAGTGATCGACGAGTTGGTCGGTGACGATCTCCCCGAGCTCGGTCGCCGTGAAGCGCCGGCTCTCGAGGTTGACGTACCCGCGATCCTGAATCGTCGAGATGATCGTCGCGTACGTCGACGGGCGGCCGATGCCCTTCTTCTCGAGCTCCTTGACCAGCGTCGCTTCTGAGTAGCGCGGCGGCGGCTGCGTGTAGTGCTGCGTCGCGTCGATGCGCTCGGGCTTGTAGCTCGAGTTGAGAGTGAGCGTCGCGGGCAGCTTTTGATCCTCGCGCTCACCGCCCAAGCTGAAGACGCGCAAGTGCCCGTCGAACAGCTCGACTTCGCCCTGCGCGACGAAGCGCGCGGTCCCGTGCTGGAACACCGCCGTCGTGATCGTCGCGAGCGACGGTTTCATCTGGCTGGCGACGAACTTGTTCCAGATCAGCGTGTACAGCTTCAACTGATCGTTGCTCAGCGCCGACTTGATCGCATCGGGAGTGCGCGCGGCGTCGGTCGGACGGATCGCCTCGTGCGCCTCTTGCGCGCTCTTCGCCCGTGCCGTGAACAGGTTCGGCTTGTCGGGCAGGTAGTTCGCGCCGTACTCGCGGCCGATGACCTCGCGCACTTGCACGATCGCGTCGTCGGAGACACGCACCGAGTCGGTACGCATGTACGTGATCAGACCGACAAGGCCTTCGCCGCCGACCTCGACACCTTCGTACAGCTGCTGCGCGATCATCATCGTCTTGCGCGCCGAGAAGCGCAGCATCGTCGAGGCCTTCTGCTGCAGCTGGCTGGTCGTGAACGGCGGCGTCGGACGGCGCGTCTTGGGCTTGTTGTCGATCTCGGAGAGCAGCAGCGGGTCCGACCCGATGCGCTGGACGAGATCCTGGGCGCGCTTCTGATCGAGGTTCTTGTCGATGCGCTCTTCGTCGAGCCGGCGCAATTCGGCCTGGAACTGCTCACCTGTGAGCGAGAAGTGCGCGGTGACGCGCCAATACTCTTCCTTGATGAACGCGCGGATCTCCTTCTCGCGCTCGACGATCAGGCGCACGGCAACCGACTGCACGCGGCCGGCGGAAAGACCCTTCGCGATCTTCTTCCACAGGAGCGGCGAAAGCTTGTACCCCATGATCCGGTCGAGCACGCGCCGAGCTTGCTGCGCGTTGACCTTGGCCATGTTGAGCTTGCCCGGGTGCTGGAACGCCTCGAGGATCGCCTTCTTCGTGATCTCGTTGAACACGACGCGGAAGACCTTCTTCTCGTCGACGTCGAGCGTCTCCGACAAGTGCCACGCGATCGCCTCTCCCTCACGGTCGAGGTCGGGCGCCAGGTAAACCTTGGGCGCGCTCTTCGCGAGCCGGCGCAGCTCGCTGACGAGCTTGGCCTTCCCGCGGATCGCGGAGTAGTCGGGTGCGAATCCGTGCTCGATGTCGATGCCGAACTTCCCCTTGGGCAGGTCGCGGATGTGCCCCATCGAGGCCCGGACCACGTAGTCGGAGCCCAGATACTTGTTGATGGTCCGCGCCTTGGCCGGGCTCTCGACGATCACGAGAGACTTGCCGCGCCCCTTCGGCGCGGCTTCGGCCTCGGCCGCGTCCTCCGGAGAGTCCTCCTCCGACGTCTCGTCGGCGGGCTTGGCCCGCTTGGTACGACTGCGACGAATCGCCGGCTTGTCCGATTCAGCTGCGCTCATGTATTGGTGTTCGGCCGTGATGTTCGCGAGCAGGCCGAGTGGCAATGAATAGGGAAGGGATTGAGCGAGTCAAGGTCGGACGATGCGCCGGCCAGGGGAAAGGGTTGGTTTGGCCATGTGTCTGAAGCAGGCATACAACCAACGGCCAGAGCACGGGTTATGGCGATCGTCGCAGCCGGCCGCGCGGTCCGCCGGCGGCCTGATTGCAACCAACGGTTAATCGCTTGCGGGACAACGGGTTGAACTCGATCGGACGGATGAGGCGCTGAGAAGACGCCGCAAATCAGGCGGGTCCGGCGGCGAGGAGCGCCTCGATCATGCCGTCCTCGCGCGCGCGCGCGACGTGCACGCGAACACACGCCGCCAAGCCGTCGGTGTTCCGTCCATCGGTGATCCCGAAGTGCCAACCGTGCCAGGGGCAGGTGACTTCGCCGTTCAGCACCACCCCAGATCCGAGGCTCGCGCCCTCGTGCGGACACTCGTCGTCGAGGACGCGCGGGACGCCGTCGATGCAGAACACAGCGAGGCGGTACCCGTCGATCTCGATCACGCTTCCCGTTCCGTCGTCGGGCAGGTCGTGGAGCGAGATCAGCTCGCGCCACGTCGCGCTCGTTTCGCGTGCACTGCTGCAATTCCCGTCCATGCGCGCAGTCTAGCCCGGTGACCTGACCGCCGGAATCACCGGGATCGCGCGCATGGCGGGTCTCGCGACGAGTGCGTCTAATCTCCTCCGAAATGATCCTCTCGAAGTTCTCGGAGCCCGCGAACGAGCCGAAGGGCGGCGCGTTCTGGTCGAGCTTCGACTGCCAGCGAGTCGTCTTCTGCTCCGTTCATACGACCGGACCGGACCCGGCGTACGACGGCGTGTTCCGACTGCAGGCGGAGCGGCGTGGAACGGAGCCCGGCTGCTGGGAGAGCTTCGACCAAGTCTGCAATCCGTTCGCGGACCATCCTGAGCGCTGGAACGCCGAGGGAGGTGCGCGGCGCATCGCGACCTCGTTGCGCGAGGAGATTCAGCGCGCACCCCCGGTGGCGGAGGTGTGGCGCGCGTTTCGAAAGTTCATCGCGGGCGGAGCGCTCGTCGCGAGCCGCATCGAGACGGTCGATCCGTGGCTCGCGCACTTCGCCGACGATCCCACCGAACGCGCGCTGAGCATCGGCGTGGCCGAGGTCCAGAGCCTCTTCTACCCCGGTCGCGACACGGCACGCTCCGGTGCGGGAGCTCGCATCCGCGCGCTCGGCAGCAGTCCGACGCCGGCCGAGTTGCGCGGCGCGCTGACGGAGTTCGTGCAGCAGCTCTTCACCGAGGATCCCGGTTTCCTGGCATTGGCCGTCGCTGGGTATGCACACGCGTGGCGCGGTTTCTCGGCCGGCGCACCCGAGGCCGCGGAGCGTCTGCGTTTCGCGCTGGCGCTCGTCGATCGACCGAGCGCGTGGTGCACGAGCGACGCGACATCGCGGGTGAATCTGCCGGACGGCCGGCTGCGCGAGCAGATGGACGCGCACGACGCCGTCGACGACCTCCTCGACACTCTGCGGCCGCGCTGCGCGGTCCTCGGTGCGGACTTCGATGCGTTCGACACCGTGCCCGTCGAGCGCGAGGAGCCTGCGCCGTTCGATCCAACCGACGCCGCGATGCTGGACGAAGTGTTCCGCACGCATCTCGCGGAGCAGTTCGCGACGGAATCGTCCGCCCCGCTCTCGGCCGGCTACCGATCGGGACAGCACGACGTCGCACGACATGTCGCGGCGACTCTCGGAGCGCATGAGATGCTCCTCGTCCACGCGCCGACCGGGACGGGCAAGACGCTCGCCTATCTCGTTCCGGCAATCCTATGGGCCGTGCGCAGCAACGTGCGCGTCGGGATCGCGACGTACACGCGTGCGCTCCAAGACCAAGCGATGGAACGCGAGCTGCCGCGCGCGCTCGCCGCGCTCGAATCGGCGGGACTCGGCGCAACGCCGCGCGTCCAGCGCTTGAAAGGCCGCGAGAACTACGTGTGCTGGCGCGCCCTGAAACAAGCCGTGCCCAGCGCGTCGGACGAAGGCGAGAGCTGGCTCGCGTGGACGATGCTCGCCCTGTTCGCCGCGACTGACCCGGAAGGCGATCTCGATCGTCTTCCGCTGCGCGCGAGTTTGCCGCTCGAGGCTTCGGCGGAGCTGCAGAGCACGCTGCGTTCTCTCGTGCGCGACGTGCGCGCGCACACGGCGTGCTGCACGCACCGTGAAGACCGCAGCACGTGCGCGGCCGAGCTCGCGCGCAAACGTGCCGAGCGCAGTCACGTCGTGATCACGAACCAAGCGCTGGCGTTGCACCGACCGGAGCTCTTCAAGCACCTCGTCTTCGACGAGTGCGAGCACTTGCACGACCAAGCGCTGAACGCGTTCAGCCACACGCTGACCCTCGCCTCGGTGCGCAACCTTTTGCTCCGACTGCACCGCCCGGGCACAGGTTCGGGCAGCCAGCGTTCGCGCGCGGTGCTCGACAAGCTGCGCAAGATGGTCATCCCGGGATCTCCGACGTGGTCCGCGATCGACAGCGCGCGCGAGTCCTGGGGTGGATTGACGGGCGCTCTCGCGCGGCTCGAGCGGGCGCTCATCGCGTTCGAAGAGTGGCGCGAGATCGAGCTGAAGCAGCGCAGCGATCGCGACAGCCACTCACTTCTTCGGGAGTACGCCGCGCGCGCTGACTCGAGCGAGCTGCGCGACAGTCGCTGCGCATTCAGCGACCACGGCAACGGGCTCGATGCCGCGCTCGCGGCGATCGCCGAGCGACTCGACGAGATGCCTCTGCGCGGCGTCGCGAGCATTCGACGCGGCCTCGATCTCGCGCGCCTCGAGCTCACGGAAGTGCTGCGCGCGATCGAGGCGTGGTATCCGCTCGATGAAAACGGCCCGGTGTTTCGTCCGAGCACGTTCTACGACGTGGAACGCGATCCGAAGGGCGAGCTCGCGCTCGTGGCCAGCGTGCTCTTGCCGCACGAGTACCTCGGCAGTCAGTACTACCCGCAGCTCGCGACGGCGATCTTCGTTTCCGCAACGGCCTGGCTGCAGGAGAGCTTTAAACCCGCGCTCGGCTATCTCGGCCTCGATCGCGCGGCGCACCCGACCGAGCACGAAGATCGATTGCCGTGCGTCGTGCGCACGGCGCGCGAGCCGGAGGTTTTCGACTACAGCCGCGTGCTCGTCGCCGTTCCGCGCGACGCGCCGTCCGTCACGCCGGACAAGCAAGCATTCCTCGACTACGTGCGACGCTTCGTCGCGTTCCTCGGCGAGCGCACGCGCGGACGCATGCTGGTCCTGTTCACCAATGCGCAGGACCTGCGTCAAGTCGGTGAAGAGCTCACCGGTTTTTTCCGCGCGCGACGGATCCCGCTGCTCTTCCAGAACATGGAGGGCGCGAGCAAGGAGGAGCTCGGCGATCTCTTCCGTTCACGCGCCGATTCTGTGCTCCTCGGCGTCGACACGTTCTGGTACGGCGCCGACTTCCCGGGCGATACGCTCGAGTACCTCGTGATCGTCCGACTCCCCTACGGCGTGCCCGATCGCTATCACCACGCGCAGTGCGCGGCGATGGGCGCCGGCGAGCAGCGCAATCGAATCTATCTCCCGCGCGCGATCTCCAAGTTCCGACAAGGCTTCGGCCGGCTGATGCGGCGCGTCGGCGACCGCGGCTGCGTGTTCCTCCTCGACGGCCGCGTCCTCGATGCGCGCCACCGCATGTTCCTGCGCGAGCTCCCGCTCGAGAACGCGCTCGCACGTCCGAGCGAAGACGGCGTCGCGCACTCGGTCTCGCGGCTGGTTCGCGGGGAGACGTCGCGCTGCGTGTACGAAGCGCTGGCGCACATGGATCTCGTCGCGGACGTCGCGCGGCGCGGGCTCGACTTCGAGTTCGACGGGAAGCCTGCGGACGTTGCGCATCGCGACGAGGGCTTCGGCACGCAGTACGCCGGGCGTGACATGCCGCCGCAGGCCCCATTCCGCACGGATGCCGCGCTCGACAGGTCGCCGCGTGCGCCGTTGCGCACCGATGCGGCGGTCGATCGATCGCCAGGCGCGCCGTTGCGCTCCGACCCCGCGATCGATCCGCTGCCGCCGTCGACACGACTCGACATTCCTCTCGGAGACGTACCGTTTTGAGTGCGCTCGACCACTGGATCGACGTGCGCGTGCTCGCGCCGCTGGGTTGGGAGGAGCTCGTCGCGGAGGCGCTGACGGTCGGTCCGTGCACGACGATCGCATTCGGCCGCAGTTCGCTCGCCGCGGATCCCGCGCCGGACGATTTCGATTACGTGCGCACCTGCTATCCAGGCCGCCTCGACACGCCCGCATTGCGCCGCGAGATCGAAGCGAACCTCACTCGGCTCGCCGATCTCGCCGATGCACCCGAGCTCGCGAGCCTCCGCATCGAGTTCCGCGTGCTCCCGGCCGAGGACTACGCCAGCTCGTGGAAGAAGACGTGGAAGCCGTTCCGAGTCGGACGGCTGTGCGTCGTGCGGCCGGACGGCTCGCGGCGCTTGCGACCGGACGACGTGCGGCTCGTGCTGGAGCCCGGTGGCGCGTTTGGAACCGGTCGTCACGCGACGACGCGCATGTGTCTCGCCGTGCTGCAGGAGCGCGTGCGGCCGGGAACACGCATCCTCGACGCGGGCTCAGGCAGCGGCATCCTCGCGGTCGCCGCGGTCGTCCTCGGCGCGCGGTCGGCCTTGGGGTTCGACATCGATCCGAACGCGCAGCCTTACGCGCGCGAGCTCGCGTCGATGAACGGCGTGCAAGAACGCTGCGAGTTCGAGAGCATCGGCTTCGAGACCCTCGCGGGACGCAAGAGCCAGTTCGACGCCGTGCTCGCCAACATCTATTCCGACGTGATCCAGGAGCACGCGTCGACGCTCGCGCGCGCGCTGGCGTCCGGCGGATGGTTCGCGTTCAGCGGCTGTCCGATTCAACACGTCGAGAAGACATCGGCGGCGATCCGCGCCGCGGGTCTCGAGATCGAGGACGTGCTGGTCCGCGGCCGCTGGCACACGTACACGGGACACAAGGCGCGCTAGGCTCGCACTCGTGAGAATCCTGTTCCTCTCGCAGCGCGTGCCGTACCCGCCCAACCGCGGCGACAAGATCACGACGTGGCGGCTCGTCGAGCGCATGAAACGGACGCACGAGGTGACGTGCGTGGCGTTCGCGCACGACGAGCGCGACATCGAAGCCGCGCAGCAGCTGACGTCGATGGGCGTGCCGACGCGCTGGTTCCCGTACGACGATCGCAAGGCCAAGCTCCGCTCGCTGCCGCTCCTCCTCGGACAGACGCCGCTGACGCTGGGCGTGTACGGATCGCGCGAGCTGCAAGCGGCGGTCGACGAGTTGATGCCGAGCATGGACCTCGCGTATGCCTACTCGTCGTCGATGGGCGCGTTCCTCGAGCCGCACGCCAAGAAGCCGCGCGTGATGCACTTCGGGGAGCTCGACTCGGACAAGTGGCGCCAGTACAGCCACACCACGCGTTTCCCGATGAGCTGGGTCTATCGACGAGAAGCACGCACGCTGCTCGCGT
>JANLUN010000255.1:0-15334 GCA_031363505.1 Planctomycetota bacterium
GATCGCCGGGCTGGCGTTGGGGTTGCAGGGGGTGCCCTGCGCTCGTGTTGGAGCGAGCGAGCGCGGGAATCCCGACGATTCACTGCCCGCCGCATTCGACGTTTTGTGCGTTGACGTGCTCGGCGATCCGCTCCCCGAAGCGAAACGCACCGACGCGATCGCACCGTCTGCGTCGCGATCCGTCGATCTGCGACTCGTTCCGATCGAGAACGGCGTGCGAGTCTGCGGTTCGGTCAAGCTTCCGGACGGCGCGTGTCCGTCAGGAACGCGCGTCGCACTCTTCGCCAAGCACTCGAACGAGCCGGACGCCGCGCCGCTCCATGAAACCGTGTGCGACAAGAACGGCATCTTCTGCGTCAGCACCGATCGAGCGGGCGAGCTGGCACTCGCCGTCTTCGCTCCCGGGTTCCGTCCCGCCACACGACTCGTCGAAGTCTCCGCGGGTGTCGTCGAGAACCTCGGCGAGATCGCGCTCGAACCCGGCGCCGCGATCGAGGGCGCGGTGCACTCCGACGGCGAACCGCAACACGGCGTCGAGCTCGTGGCGATCCTCGCGTCGAGCGGCACCGTGATGCGCACGTCGGACGCATCGCTGCGCTGGACGCGCGGTGCGTTCGAATGGTCGTTCACGACGGCGCGGAACGACGCCGAGGGTCGGTATCGAATCGCCGGTCTGCGCTCTGGCGACTATCGCGTGCGCATCACGGCGATGCGCGGACCGGACGCGGTCTTCGGCTACAAGACCCTGGAAGCGATGGATGTCGAAGCGCCGAGCACAGCGGTCGATTTCAAGCTCGTCACGTCGAACCTCGAACTGCGCCTCGAGTGCGATGAGCAACCGGTCGACGCAGTCAGCGCGGAGCTCGAAGCGAACGGCGTTCACCTGAGTCGGTTGACCGACGAGTGCGGTGTCGTGCAAATGAAGTCGCTGCCGAACCTGCACTGCAATCTCGTGGCGCGGAAGAAGGGTTACAGGCCGCGACTGATTCCGATGGAGACGCCGGCGGCGGGACGGACGCGCACCGAGACGGTGGAGCTCGAGCCGATCGTGGAACCGGCTTCGCTGCTCGTCGAGCTCGACACGGGCGACGGCGAGCCGATCTCCTCCGCGAGGTTCGCGCTGTTCGCCATCGATGCGCAAGGGAACGAGACTCTGTTTCGTCGATCGGAAGTTTGGCGCGCCGCCACGGTGGTTTCGTCCAGTCGCGACGCGTCGGCGAGCACAGTGAGCCTCAGAAGCTCGGACTCACACAGGTTCGTCGTGGAGAAGATTCCGCGCGGCCGGTACCGCGTGGAGATCGGCGCCGGCCAGTCGATCGCACGATCCGCCTCGTCGCAGGTTCCGACGTACTGCTTCGCCGAGTTCCTGGTCTCGATCCCGGAGACGGGCGATGTCCATCAACGAATCGTGCTCGAGCCGCGCGGCTGCATCGACGTGCGTGCGCAGGCCAAGGATGGAACGCCCGTGTCGGCGCGATTCACACTCGTCGCCGAGGACGGATCCGCCGTGCAGGCGTATCGCTCGATGCTCGAGTGGGATCAGGCAATGGCCAGAGCGACCAATCTCGACAACGAAGGACGCGCGCGCATCTACACGTCGGAGTGCGGCGGCTCGTTCGTGCTGGAGCTCTCCTTCGCGGGCTTCGCGACGCACAGCGTGCCGCTGACCGTTGCACCCGGCGCAGTGTCACGAATCGATGTGACGCTCGAACGCGAGTGAGCGCTACCGCCAGTCGCCGCTGAGCACGAACCCGCCCCACGTGTACGGAAGTCCGGCGCCCTGCTGCGCGGCGCGATTCTTCTTCAAAAGCTCGAGCTGCGCTCCCCGAAGCGCGTCGATCCTCGACTGCTTCTCGGTCCACAGTCGCCGATAGAACGAACTCACGAAGTCGATCGTGGTCGCCTCGTCGACGCTCCACAGCGACGCGACTACGGTCTGCGCACCTTGCATCTGGAACGCGCGCTGCAACGGCATCACCCCGTCGCCGCCGCGCTCGGTGCCGAGTCCCGGCTCACACGCCGACAGCACGACGAGATCGCACTTCGAGAGGTCGAGCGACGTGATTTCATCGACAGTGAGCAGGCCGTCGTCGCCGGTTTTGTCCGGCGCGAGGTTCGCGCCGGCGCACGCGAGCCCCGACAAACGCCCTGGCGAAGACAGATCGTCCTGCTGGAAAAAGCCGCGCGTCGCGATGTGCAAATAGCGCCGGCCCTGGATCTCGCGCTTCAGCGCGGTCTCAGTGGCGAAGCCGTCCCGCAGCTGGAACGCGCTCGCACCGTCCGGGTGCGTCGACGTGAAGAGCTCGGCGGCGACAGCGACTTCTCTTCCCGCGAAGCGCAGCTTCTCCCATGGCTCGAGAAAGCTCCGGGGAGTGATCGCGTCCTCGTCGACGGCGTCTTCATCTTCATCTTCTACCGGCGGCGCTCCGCGCAAGTTGTAGTCGATGCCGCCGACGGCGAGCAGTTCACCGTCCGCGCTCGCACTCGCACGGGGCGCACGACGTGCGGTCGCGGAGAGCGACGCCGCGTCGACCAAGTAGACGAAGCTGTGCTGCTCGATCAGATACGTTCCGCCGTCTTGCAGCAGCGTTTCGAACGGCAGCGCCCCCAGGAATCGATCCGGCGAGATGAACACTTGGCGCGCATCGCCGATCGAGGTCTTCACCGGTGCCCAGACGAGCTCGATGAGCCGCGCGCTCGCTTCTTCGAACGCGCTTCGCCCGACCGCCGTGGCGGCGGCGAGCGCGCGCTGCGTCTGCAGCGACTCGAGGAACGCGCGCTCCGACTGCCGCACCGCATGCGCCGGCCCCAAGTCGACGCGCACGGGACGCTCCGCGCCGGCTTTCGAAACCCAGGCGGAGAGCCGCGGCTCCATCATCCGACCCGGCGTCAACACGTGCCCGCCTTTCAGCACGGCGGGAACGTAGCCCTGGTGCACGAAGAAATCGACGAGCGCCGTGCCCTCTGGAAGCGACCGCATGACACTCGCCGTGTCGACGTCGATCGTCTGGAACTTGGCCGCCGCGACCTCGTTCAACGCCAGTTCGAGTGCGCCGCGTCGTTCACGGAGCTTCGCGAGCCGGCGCTCGTGCGCGTCGTCGTCTTCGATGACCGTGCGTGACTGCTCGGTCGAGATCTCCGCTTGCACGCCGCGCAATTCGTTGAGCTGTGAGGACGCCGTCGCGCCGTACGCTGCGAAGACGCGGTCCGGGTCTTCGAGCAGGCTGCGCGCGGCGCGTGCCTTCCACTCGAGGACCGCCTCGTACGCGGTGCGCTCCGCCGAGTCAGACGCGACCGGGACGAAATCGAGCATCAAGCCCAGCAAGGCACGCCGGCCAGCGACCGATTGCAGCCGCTCGCCCTCCGACAACGACCACAGCGAGCGCATCCACTCACCGCGGCTCGCGCGAATGGACTCCGTCGCGAGCGTCCACGCAGCCTCTCTCTCACCCAAGTCGGCGAGTAGGAACATCAGGAGCTGCCGCGTCCGCTGCGTGTTCGGATGCTCGGCCCCGAGCGTTCGCGTGCGGGACGTGAGCGCGCGCTCGAAGTAGGCGCGGGCGGGCGAGAGCTGGCTATCGTCGCGCGCGAGCTCACCGAGGCTGTGCGACACCGCGCTCGTGTCCGGATGATCCGCGCCGACTGTCTTCTCCAGGATCGCGAGCGCACGTTCGTACATCGGCCGCGCGCGCGCATTCTTCGCTTGCACACGCAAGCACGATGCGAGTCGGTCGAGCGCGCGCCCCGTGTTCGGATGCTCTGGCCCGTGGACTTTCTCGGAGATCGCGAGCGCGCGCTGAAAGAGCGGTTCCGCTTCGACGTACCGCTCCTCGTGCTCGAAGATCTGGGCCAAATCCTCCACGAGTTGCGCTGTCTGCGCGGGATTCTCGGCGCTCGTCTGCTCCGAGATCGCGATCGCGTGCTCGAGCAGTGATTCCGCTTCGGCATCACCGAGCTTCGCGAAGAGCACCGCCAGTCGTCCGAGCGTCGCCACCACGACCGGGTGATCACGCGGGTAGATCTTCTGCTGGCCCGCGTACAGACGTTGGAGCAGCGGGCGCGCTTCGCGATAACGCCCACGATCCACGAGAAGAGTGCTCAACGCATCGAGCGCGCGGAGCGTCGTCGGATGCTGGTTTCCGGGTTGCGCTTCACACACGGCGAGCGCGTTGCCGAAGTGGACCTCGGCTTCCTCGAACCGCCCTTGCGCGTGGAGCACCGAGCCGAGCCCGATCTCAGTCAGCGCCGTTTCGGGATCGCCGGGGCCGAGCAGCCTCGCGCGCGTCGACAGCGCGCTCTGAAAAAGCTCAGACGCGCGGACGTACTCACCTGCCGACTGCAGCAACACCGCGAGCTCGTGCTGACTCGCAGCAGTATCGAGATGTTCGACGCCGAGCACCTGCGATCGGATGGCGAGCGCGCGCTCCTCGCTTTCGCGCGCCGCCTGCTCACGGCCCAGCGCCGAGTAGACTTGACCGAGATGGGCGAGGTAGCTCGCGACGCGCGGGTCGCGCGGACCGAACGCCTTCTCACCTGACGTAAGCGCCCGCTCGAAGAGCGCGAGCGCGGCGTCGGGTTCGCCCACCTCGAACAGCACGAGGCCGAGGTCGGCGACGCTCGCGATCGTGTCAGCGTGCTCGCGGCCGAGAAGCTTCTCGCGGGTCGCGAGCGAGCGTTCGAGGGCGCTGCGGGCCTCGGCGTAGTTCCCGTGCTCCTCGAGGACGCGACCGAGCCGCGTCAGCACCGCGGCCGTCGCCGTGTGCTCCTTGCCGAGCGCCTTCTCCCGGATCGCCAGCGCCCGCTCGAGCACCGTCCGCGCTTCCGCATCGGCGCGCGCCGAATCCAGGAGGACCCCCAACTCGAGCAGCGCCGCCGCGAGACTCACGGATTCTCCGCCCTCCGCCTGCTCGATCCGCCTCACGCGTTCACGCGCGGCGCGCACTTCCGCCGCCTCACCGCCCTGCGCGAGCGCCGGGCCAACCCACGCGAACAGAATGGCGGCGATCGTCATGAGAAACCGGTATGCAGAGTTGGCCGGCGAACCATTCTCGGTGCGTGAAAGAGCTCGCGCCAGCAGTTCGCCGCGCTCGGAGTGCGAATGAACTCCGTCGGAGCGCATACTGCGGCAACTGCGTGCGCTGGGGATCGGACTACGGAGTCCCGACATCCGCTGCGCCGCTCCATTAACAAGAGGAAGAGCCCATGTTCCACAAGACCTCGCTCACCCGTCTCGAAGCCCACCCGCGCCGAACAGGCGCCGTCGGAAAGGGCTGCCTCGTAGCCGGCGGCATCGGCGCAGTCGTTCTCCTGATCCTCTTGGCCTTCGGCGGAGCGGGCTGCTCGAAGTACAACGGCATGGTCGGCGGCCGCGAGAACGTCGCGGGCAAGTGGGCGGAGATCGACAACCAGTACAAGCGCCGCACCGACCTCATTCCGTCGCTCGTCGAGACGGTCAAAGGCGCCGCGGACTTCGAGAAGTCGACCTTGGAAGCCGTGGTCGAAGCGCGTGCGTCGGTCGGTCGAGCACAGCTTCCGAGCGACGTACCGACAGATCCCGAGAAGCTGCAGGCGTACATCCAGGCCCAACAGAGCTTGAGCGGCGCTCTGTCGCGTCTGCTCGTCGTCGCGGAGAACTATCCGCAACTCAAGGCCAATCAGAACTTCCTGTCGCTTCAGGATCAGCTCGAAGGCACCGAGAACCGGATCGCCACGGCGCGGCGTGACTACATCGAAGCCGTGCGGATGTACAACACGTCGATCCAGACGTTCCCGGCCAACGTCATCGCCGGCATGTTCGGATTCACGAAGGCGGCGCAGATCGAAGCGACGCCCGAAGAGCGCGCGGTGCCCAAGGTCCAATTCGACTTCGGGAACGAGAAGAAGTGACGCTCCGATTTGCACTGGCGTTCGCGCTCGCCGCGGCGCTGCCTGCGCCCGCACTTGCAGCACGGCCGGCCGCAATCGCGCGCGGACTCGAAATCGAGATCCCGCGCAACGACGGTTGGGTGACTGATCTCGCCGGACTCCTGAGCACGTCGGAGGAGCAATCGCTCGAGGCGCTGATGGAGTCGTACCGGCAGGGCTCGACGCACGAGATCGCGCTCCTCACGGTGCCGGAATTGAAAGGCGAGCCGATCGAGCGATTCGCGCTCGAGGTCGGACGCGCGTGGGGCATCGGCGGCAAGGACAAGAACAACGGCGCGCTGGTCGTCGTTTCGAAAGCCGATCGCTCCGTGCGCATCGAGGTCGGGCGCGGGCTTGAGGGCAATCTGACGGACTCGATCAGCGGTCGCATCATCCGCGACGTGATCGTTCCGCGTTTCAAGCGCGGCGATTTCCCCGGCGGACTGCGACAAGGCATCGAGGCGGTCCACGCGGCAATCGGCGGCGACTACGGCAAGTTGCCGAAAAACAGGGGTCCTGTCGCGCCCGGTTTGCTCGGCGTGACGGTGCAGGTGTTCATCGTCGTGCTCTTCCTTCTCTTCGCTTTCATCTCGCGCAAGTTGCGGGGCGGACGGCGGCGCAATGCGGGGCTGTTCCCTGGCATGTTCATCCCGCCGATCGGCGGCGGTCGAAGTCACGGCGGAGGCCGAAGCAGCGGCGGGTTCAGCGGCGGCGGCTTCGGTGGATTCGGCGGCGGCGGTGGTTTCTCGGGCGGTGGAGCGAGCGGCCGATGGTGATCTACTCGATGACAGCGCTGCTTCGACAAGCGGGCAGTCACAGCACGTGGGAGCAGAGCGCGAACCCGATCTTGTATACGGCCGCCGAGATTGGGCCGAAGGTGCTCGCAGCGCTCGCGGTGCTCCTCGCGGTCAAGGCGTTGATGCGCTCGAATCGCTACCGCGCGAACGCCGTGCTCACCGCCGATGCGCAGTCACGCATTCACGAAGCGCTGATCGCGGCCGAGAAGCGCACGGTCGGCGAGATCGTGCCGGTCGTGCTCGAGCGATCCGATTCACATCCTGGCGCGCGTTGGCTCGCCGCGCTGTGCACGATGCTCATCGGCAGCGCGTTGCTCGAACCGTACATGCCGTGGCACTTGCCGCACTGGTTGCTCGCGTGGCAAATCGGGCTCGGCGCGGTTGGATTCGCGGCGGCGACTTGGTTGCCTGATCTCGCGCGGCTCTTCGTCCTCGAATCACGCGCGAGCGAAGTCGCCGCGGAGCAAGCGTTCCAAGAGTTCTATCGCCTCGACTTGCACAAGACGCGCGCGTCGACGGGCGTGCTGATCTTCGTGAGCCTGTTCGAGCGCCGCGTGATCGTGCTCGGCGACGAAGGGATCGACAAGAAAGTGTTCGAGGAGCACTGGATGGCGACGCGCGACGCGATCTTGTCGGGTCTCCAGCGCGGCTCACTCGCGGATGGACTCGTGGACGGCATCCGTCGGTGCGGCGACGAGCTCGCGAAGCACTTCCCATGGGAATCCGGCGACAGGAACGAGGTGCCGGATCGGTTGGTCGTGCGACCTGACTAGCCCGCACGCGCGAGTGCAGATCCGGCGTCGACATCGAGCCACGCCACGAGGCTCGGATGTCCGCGCAGAAATGTCGCCGGCAGCTTCGGTCCCACCGATTGCACGACGGCGCGTTGCACGCACTCCGCCTTCGCTGCGCCGAACGCCAGGACACGCAGACGGCGGGCGCCGAGGATCGTCGCGACGCCCATCGTGATCGCTCGCTTTGGCACGTTCGCGAGCCCGCCGAATGTCGCTGCGGCGTCCGCGCGCGTCATCTCGTCCAGCTCGACGACGCGCGTACGCGAATCGCGGCTCGATCCAGGCTCGTTGAACGCGATGTGGCCGTTGCGGCCGATGCCGAGCAGCAGGAGATCGATGCCGCCGGCAGCCTCGATCGCTCGCTCGAAGTCGCGGCAGTAATCGGCGACGCGACCGACGCTCACGAGGCCGTCCAAGAAGTGAACGTTTCGCGTCGACACGTTCACGTGATCGAAGAGCATCTCGCGCATCGCACGCGCGAAAGACGCCTCGTGGTCGGCGCCGATTCCGAGGTACTCGTCGAGGTTGAACGTGCGCACACGCGAGAAGTCGAGGCCCTCGGCGCGATGGAGCCTGACGAGCTCGCGATACACGCCCACGGGCGTCTTGCCGGTCGGAAGCCCGAGCACGAGATCGGGCTTCTCGCGCACTAGCTCGGCGATCTCCCGCGCGATCGCGCGTTCCGCGTCCGCACGCGCTTCGACGATGCGCGCGGGCATGCCGGCCGCAGCGCAGCGCCTAACCGCTTCGTCGATCGTTCGAGAGGAAGAGCTCACGGGCACGGTGCCCAAGCTAGCGCTCCGCCAACGCCCGCGCAGCGATTACTTTCCAAACGACGTCGCGAACGTGATGCCGGCGTAGTAGTCGTCGTCTTGCTCGGCCACGACGATGCCGAACGAGGCCTTGTCGAAGTTGTAGTTCGCGATGTGGTGCAGGTTGTGCCCGTCGTACAGCGACGTCGGCGTGAAACGGTCGGCCCAGCGAATGACGAGGCCGCCGATCCCCACGAACTCGTCGTCGTAGGTGCCGAACGAAACGCCGGCGTAGGGCGCGATCGGAATGCCCGTCCAGTTCTCGAGGTCCTTCGAAAACGTGCCGTAGATCGCGCGGCCGTGCGGCGTGCCGATGCGGTCCGACGACGTGCCGAAGATCAGCGCCGGTCTGTTCTTCGTCTCCGACATCGCGCGCCAGTTCGCGATCGGACCGATGTCCGGCGCGAGCGGGTTGAGTTCGATGCCGACTTGGAAATCATCGGTGGCGCGGTACATCGCCGTCAGTCGCAGCTTCGCGCGATCGGCCTCGATGTTCGGAATGACGCGGATCGCGCCGGTCCAGCGTGACGCCTCTCCGCCTTCGCCAGTCCCACGGACCGGCACCCCCTCACCCGGTCACGGCGGGCAGGACGGGACTTCGGACGAGTCCTCGATCGCGACCGGCTGCGGCGGCTTCGCTGCTTGTGAAGTCTGCGCGGACGCGCACGGGACGATGACCAAAACTGCCGGAACGAAGTACGCGCGCGTCCTACATCCAGCATAGACGCACGACCGGGAGCGGGCGCTGCCGGCCGCGTAAAACGCTCAGCCGAATCGACCCGTGACGTAGTCCTCGGTCTCGCGTCGATGCGGCGCGAGGAACATGTCGTTCGTCGGCCCGTACTCGATCAGGCGGCCGAGGTACATGAACGCCGTGAAGTCGCTCGTGCGCGAGGCCTGCTGCATGTTGTGCGTCACGATCAGGATCGAGTAGCTGCCCTTGAGCTCCTCGATCAGGTCCTCGATGCGGCCGGTGGCGATCGGGTCGAGCGCAGAGCACGGCTCGTCGAGGAGCAGCACCTCCGGCTCAGCTGCGATCGCGCGCGCGATGCAGAGTCGCTGTTGTTGACCACCGGAGAGTTGGAGCGCGCTCTCGCTCAATCGGTCCTTCACTTCTTCCCAGAGGCCCGCGCCGCGCAGACTCCGCTCGCATACTTCGGCGAGTACGCTGCGATCGCGCTCGCCGTCGATGCGCAGCGAGTAGATGACATTTTCAAAGATGCTCATCGGGAACGGGTTCGGCTTCTGGAATACCATGCCGATCCGCTTGCGCAGCTCGATCACGTCGACGCCGGGGGCGTAAATCGAGTCCTTGTTGAGCAGCATGTCGCCGCCGACGCGCACCGAGTCGACGAGATCGTTGAGGCGATTCACGGATCGCAGCAGGGTCGACTTGCCGCAACCCGACGGACCGACGAGCGCCGTCACCTTCCCCGCCGGCACCGGCATCGAGATGCCGAACAGCGCCTGCTTCACGCCGTACCAGAGCTCGAAGTTCTGAATGTCGAGAACGGCTTCTTCGGTGAAGACGCCGGCGTGCACTTCCGAATCGAAGTGCTCGGCGCGCGCGATCGCCTGGAACACCTGACCGCCCACCGGCTCACGCGCGATGCTCGGCCGCGCGGCTACGTCTTCGCCTGCATTCATGCGCCGTCCCGGAGTGACCCGAGACAGCGGCAAGGTACCACCGAGCGATGAGTCCATGGCATCCGTCCTTTCAGAATTGATTCGCAAGGAAACGTCTGCGCAGGCGCGTGCGCACTCCGATTGCAGCGACGTTGAGCACGACGATGATTCCGATGAGCAGCAGCGTCGTGGTGTAGACCATCGGCTTCGCGGCCTCGCTGTTCTGGCTCTGGAATCCCAGGTCGTAGATGTGGAATCCAAGGTGCATGAAGCTGCGCTCCGGATGGAGGAACGGCAGCTGCGTGTCGAGCGCGAGATCGTGCGCGAGCTTGACCGCACCGACGAGCATCAGCGGCGCGACTTCACCCGCCCCGCGCGCGATCGCAAGGATCATCCCCGTCATGATCCCGGGAAGCGCGCGCGGGAGAACGATGCGCTGGATCGTCTGCCACTTGGTTGCACCGCACGCGTAGGAACCCTCGCGCATCGAACCGGGGACGGCGGCGAGCGCTTCCTCCGTCGCGACGATCACGACCGGCAGCGTGAGTAGCGCGAGCGTCAACGCAGCCCACAAGAGACCGCCTTTGCCGAACGTCGGGTTCGGCAACCGTTCGGCGAACAAGAGTCCGTCGATCGACGAACCGAGGATGTAGCAGAAGAAGCCCAGGCCGAAGACGCCGAACACGATGCTCGGCACGCCCGCGAGGTTGTTGACGGCGATGCGAACCGTGCTGACAAGCAGACCCGGCTTGGCGTACTCGCGCAGGTAGAGCGCCGCGAGCACACCGAACGGCACGACGAGGATCGACATCACGAGCGTCATCACGACGGTGCCGAATATCGCGGGGAACACGCCGCCTTCGCTGTTCGCCTCACGCGGCACGTCGGTCAAGAACTCGCCCCAACGCGAGAAGTACACGCCGACCTTCTGCGACCACGTGAGCTGGTTGGCGGGATACGCGCGCACGATCTCGGCCACGTCGAGCTTCGCGCGCGCGCCGTCTGCGGTCTCGAGCTCTAGCTTGAAGCGTGCGTTCTCGGCGTTGAGCGATTGGATCTCGTTGCCGATTGCGACGAACCGCTCTTGGAGGCGCGCTTGCGTCGCGCTGAACTCGCGATCGGCGGTCGCGAACTCCGGTGAGTTCTTGCCGTGGGCGATCTCGACCGCGCGCAGTGCGAGACGCGCATCGTCGAGTGTCCGGTTCTCGCGCGCCATGTCGTGCTGTTCGAGCCGGTAGCGCTTGCTGAAACGCTCGCGCGCCGGCCCGTGCTGTTCGTCGTAGAGCTTCCAGATCTCCGCGGGATCGTTCGCGCGCGTTTCGCCGTCGACGAGAAACGCGCACGGCACGCCGTAGAAGCGTCCCCACGATGTACGCTCGACGACGAGTGCCCAATCGGGGCGCGTCTCGCTCCCGATCTCGAAGTCGCTCACCCAATTGAAGTGAGTCCCTGTGAGGTCGTAGTTGCCGGTCCGCAGCATGCGCCGCCGTTCGACGCCGCCGCGAGCGTCGACGTCTGCTCGCGCGCGTGTCGCGGCGTCGGCCGCGAGCGCGGCGAACGCGCTGGACTCGGGACGGTACGTCTCGTCGACGGCAACTTCGCCCATCAGCGGACCCGCTGACGTGCGATCGACACGCACGACGTCGATCGGCCAAAACGTCGAGCCGCCTTGGTAGATGACGAGGCCGAGCAGGCCGACGATCATCGACACCGACAGCGCGAGCGCGCCGCCGGTCAGCCACACGAGCGGTTCGCCGTGCGCGAACAGCGACGTCGCGCGGCGCGCCTTGCGCTGGCGCTTGAGCGTCGGCTTCGGTCGCAGCGCGGCCTTTTCCAGCAGCGCGCTCACAGCTGGTACGCCCTCTTGCGGAAGCGTTGACGGATCACTTCCGCGATCGTGTTGAACACGAACGTCATCGCGAAGAGGCACAGCGCCGCGAGGAACAGCGTGCGGTAGTGCGTGCTGTTCTGCGCCGCTTCGGGCAGCTCGACTGCGATGTTCGCCGAGAGCGTCCGGAACCCGTTGAACATGTTCCAGCTCATCACGGGCGTGTTGCCCGTCGCCATCAGCACGATCATCGTCTCACCGACCGCGCGGCCGAGGCCGATCATCACGGCCGAGAAGAGACCGCTCATCGCGGTCGGGATCACGACGCGCACCGCGGTCTGCCACGGCGTCGCGCCGGCGCCGAGCGCCGCGAGCCGCAGGTGCGACGGAACGCTCGACAGCGCGTCCTCCGCCAGCGTGTACACGATCGGGATGACCGCGAAGCCCATCACGAAACCGACGATGAGCGCATTGCGCTGCACGTACGTGTCGAGCACGGAGCCGCGCGGATCGATCCACAGGCCGTCGAGCACGAACGCGATCGCGCACGCCACGGCACCCGTCGCCACGACTGCCGCCGCGAACTTCGCGAGATCGAAGCGCGCACAGCGCGCGCGACTCCAGCTTGCGGAGATTCGGCGCACGGCCGGATTGACGAACCGCGACATCGCGAACAGCACGAGCGCGCCCGCGGCCGGAAGCCCGAGCAGCACCCAGCCGCCGAAGCGCGATCCACTCTGGCCATCGAGCCACGCCAGGAAGTCACCCGCGAAGAGGAGGCGTTCGAGGAGCGGACCGACGATCGCGGCCGCCAGGGCGCCGCACGGCAGCGCGAAGAAGATCGCCGCGAAGCGCGTCTTCCCGGAGAAGCGCACCGCGTAGTGCGCGGGCAAGAGTTGCCACACGTACGCTCCGAGAAGCAACGCGCCCGGAATGGTGACCACCGACGCGAGCAGCATCGGCACGACGTCCTGCGCGAACGGCGCGATGACGATCGCGGCGAGGAAACCGAGAACGACGCTCGGCAGGCTCGCCATCATCTCGGTGAGCGACTTCAGCGGCGCGCGCAGTCGCGGGCTCAGGAATTCGCTCGTGTACACCGCCGCGGCGAGCGCGATCGGCACGGCGAACAACATCGAGTACAGCGTCGCCTTGAGCGTGCCGAAGATCAGCGGCACGAGACCGAGCTTCGGTTCGAAGTCATCGGTGCCGCTCGACGATTGCCACACGTGCTCGGGCTTCTCGTAGCCCTCGTACCACACGGGCGAGAACAGCGCGGTCAGCCCGGCTTCGGGGTGACGCAAGTCCATCCGCCAATGCGCTGCGTGCACGCCACCGAGCGTCACGAGACCATCTTCCTTCGGTGCGATCGCAATGCCCGACAGCGCGCTCTCGTCCGGCGTTCGCGCCGCGGCCAATCGGTCGCCGCTCGTGACGTGGTAGACCTCGAATCGTCCGTCGACGCGGCCGACCGCGACCACGCGATTGCGCGATGACGCGGAGAGCGCGCTCACGGCGGCGCCGCCGTCGCCGAGTTCGTGAGCGAGGACGAGCGTCGAACCGTCGCTCGTCGTCGCGCCGGCTGGTTTCGTCGTGAACCAGCCGCGCACACGACCCTCGCTGTCGCCGGTGATCAACGTGCTCTTGCCGATCAGGAACGCAAGCGCGGTCAGCTCCGCGGATCCCTCGGCGAGGTCGACCTCCTCGGCGAGGCGCACGTCGGCTAGATCGCGCGCGTCGTACCGCTGGCAGAGCCCGTCGCGCCACGCGAGGTACACGACGTCGCCGCCGCCGCCGAGCGCCAGGAACGCCGGAGCTCCGCGCGCGGGATCGTGGGCGTACGGAAGCTGGTGCTGGCTCGCCGTCGAGGTGACCTCACCGGTGAGCAGGTTCTGGCGGCGCTCGACTTCCTCGACGAAGAGTCGACCGTCGGCGTCCAGCGCGCACACGTACCCGCTGCTCCCCCGCGTCGAGTGGTCGATCCGCACGACGCGACTGGCGCCGCCCGTCGCGAGCGGCGCGTCGAACTCGACCGCCAAGCGCTGGACGCGGAGCTGTCCCTCGGGCGTGAGCTGGACGAGCGTGTTCCCATCGCGTGCGAGCGGCCCTCCCGCGAGCTTCGCGACGAGCTCGGGATGTTCTTCGCCGGAGACGAACTCGGTGCTGAACCCGAGCCGGCCCTGTCGGAACGTGCCGTCGGCGAATCCGAGCGAGACCGCGTCGCCCTCGACCGAGAACGAGCTCGCCGTGAGCTGGCTCCCGGCCACGAGTTCGCGGTCCTCGAGGCTCTCGCCCGTGTCGACGCGAAAGCTCGTGAGCCGGCCATCGGCGCGGAGCGCCCACCCCACGAGCTGGTACTCGTCGATCCCGATCGCGAGCGGACGCCGATCCTGGGAGTCGGTCGCGAGCGCCGCGACGTCGGCGCGGCTCCCGGCTTCGAACTGCGCCGAGCTGAAGAGCGGGACGACGACCCAGACGAGGAACACCAGGATCCCGGTGACTGCGAGGATCGTCCCCAGGCCGCCGATCGAGATCAGCACGCGCGCGACGCGTTCCGAAATGCGAACGCTCCGGCGGGTCAGCCGTCGGCGCGGTCGTCCGGTGAACGACGTCGAGGTCATGTGCGTGGATCCCGTCTCGACGGCGGGCGGGGTCGGGCGAGTCGCACCGAGCTCCGCCGCGCCGTCGCGACGATCAGATTCACTGCTTGCTGGCCCCGGCTTCGCGCACAGCGGCGGTCTTGAAACCGACTTGCGTCAGCGCATCGGCGGCCATCTTCGCCGTCAAGGGGTAGTAACCATCCTTGATCACGTCCTCTTGGCCTTGGCGGCTCAGCACGTATCGCAGGAACTCGCCGCGCAACGGATCGAGCTGGCTGCCGGGCTTGTAGTTCACATAAAGGTAGAGGAAGCGCGAGAGCGGATACTCACCGGTGTAGGCGTGCTCGGGGGTCGCGGGAATGGCCGGCGACTTCGCGTTCGTGGCGAGCGGAACGGGGCGCACGTCTGCGGTGACGTAGCCGATGCCGCTGTACCCGATCGCGTACTTGTCGCTCGCGACGCCCTGGACGACCGACGAGCTGCCGGGCTGCTCCTTGACGGTGTCCTTGAAGTCGCCCTTGCCGAGCGCGTGCTCCTTGAAGTAGCCGTAAGTTCCCGACGCGGAGTTGCGGCCGTACAGACTGATCGGCTTGCTGGCCCAATCTCCAGTGAGGCCCAGATCGCCCCACGTCATGATGTCTTTGCCGGCCCCGAGCTTGCGCGTCTTGGAGAAGACCGCGTCGATCTGGTCGAGCGAGAGCTGCTTGATGGGGTTGTCCTTGTGGACGAACACCGCGAGCATGTCGATCGCCGTCGGGACGCCGACGGGCTTGTATCCGAAGGCCTTCTCGAAGTCGTCGATCTCCTTTTCCTTCATCGTGCGGCTCATCGGGCCGAAGGCGGCGGCGCCGGTGATGAGGGCCGGCGGCGCGGTGGTCGAGCCCTTGCCCTCGACCTCGACGGTCACTCCTGGGTAGCTCTTCTTGAAGCCCTCCTGCCAGAGGGTCATCAGGTTGTTCATCGTGTCCGAGCC